>JAJXEL010000174.1 GCA_021639925.1 Alphaproteobacteria bacterium
AGCTTCTTCTTCCGGCGGCAGTTCCGCTTCAACAGGCGGATATTCTTCCGGTAAAACTTCTTCTTCCGGCGGCAACTCTTCAGCAAACACCGCGTCTGTTGCAAAAGGATCATTTATTATAGGCAAATCGTCCGTTTCAGCGTGAACGACCGGAGCCGGCGGAGGTGGAGGAACCGGCGGCGCAACAGGCGGTTTTGAGGTCGGTACAAAAGTATCGTCGCCGTCTTCGTCGTCATACAAAGAACTTAACGAAACGCCGTGCGCCTGTGGAGCGGGCTGGATTTCTTCATCATTGTCCTCGTCCAAAGACGGTTCAATTTCATCAGCTCCGGCCGCGCCGCTTAACCCGACAACACCTGTTTCCACCGGTTCGTCTGACTGATTTTTAACTGCCGGAGTCCCTGTCGGTTTAAAATAATACAAAGGTTCGGCCTTAGCCTTGTCAATATCTTCTCCTTCCGGTCTCGGCAAGTCTTTGTTCGGACCGTCGTTTTCATAAACGACAACCTGGTTTCGGCCGTTTTCTTTGGCAACATACAAAGATTCGTCGGCCATTTTCAACATTTCGGGAATGTCGTCGGTTACGGTTGACGAAACCAAACCGATACTGACCGTAAACTGAACATCTTGATTTTGTTCGTTTTTAACAACCAGCTTGGAAATTTTGATTCTTAACCGTTCGGCAACGCGGAAAGCGTTTTCGATAGACGCTTCGGGCAACAGAATAACAAATTCTTCGCCGCCGAAACGGGCGACAATATCAGATTCACGCAACGTCCGGCGGCAGCAGTCGGCCAAAGCCTGCAACACCAGATCCCCGACCGCATGGCCGTGCGTATCGTTAACGTTTTTAAAATGGTCCGCGTCAATCATAAACAGACAGAACGGGTGATTATAACGGCGCGAACGCTGAATTTCGTTCTTAGCCAATTCTTCAAACTGGCGGCGGTTGTAACATTTTGTCAGCGGATCCTTCGTCGCCTGGTCAAACAGCTGCATTTCTTTTTTCTTGCGGTCGGTAATGTCCTGGAAAGCCATATACAGCGCGATTTCATATTCGAAATCGATCACGCGGGCCGACAGCAACAGCCAGAACGGTTCGCCTTTGCGCGGTTTAACCAAAAATTCAAAATCATCGACAACCGGGTGTTTTTCAAGCTTTGCCAGCAACTCCGTTCTTTTGGAAGGTTCGGCAAAATAATCGACCGTTTTAAAATTGCCCGGGTGTTTGACGTCCAGCCCGAACAAAGCCCCCGCTTTGTTATTAATCAGCATCAGCTGGTCGTCCTTCAGCCTGGAAATAATAATCGGAAACGGCGACATTTGAATCATCAAACGCAGACGCTCTTTGCTTTCTTCGGCGACTTGTTCCAACGCGTCAAACTGATGCGCCATCATATTGTTCGAAATCAGTATCCAGCCGCACATAATGGCGATATACAAAAACGTTTCAAACGCCGGCGACAGCAGACTCTGCCCCCATGACATCAGCGACAGCAGATTGTACAGCACCAGAAAAATGCTGAACCAGCCGGTAATAACGAAACCGATCGAATTGCGCAACGTTTTGCGCCGCCATAAAGACGCCGCCAAAAACGCATATCCCGCCGTCGACGCGGCCAAAGACAAAGTCAGCGTATTGGCGTCCCGCGTAATGATAACGACGTACCAGCTCCATACCGCTGCCAGCAGACATGCGGAAATAATGACGGTTTTATTAAAAAACTTTACCCCTTTGATACTCAGGCTGCCAGCGGTTAAAAAAACGGCGGAACATAAATGAAAAAACAGCGAACAAAAATAATAATACCCTTGCGGCATAAAGCGGGCGGCAAAAATTAACAGCTTTGCGGCGAAAATAAAAGCAAATCCCCAAAAAATAAAACGGATTGCCGCGGAAAAATCGGCCATTCCCTTTAAATACTGCAACGTAACCAGCACGCCTACCAAACTGAGCAGCATGGGAATAAGGCCGGCGGTTGAAGTCAAAGCTGTTTCCATATCACTTCCGTTAATGAAAAAATATCCTTTTCATATTATTTATAGTATATTGCTATTGCAGAGCAAAGACGAATTTGTCATAACTTAAAAAAAACATGGTTTTGAGGAATGTATGGTTCAGGACGAATTGTTGCAAAACACTGACTTAGACGAATTGGAAAGCTTGTCGGTCAGCGAAGAAAAAATTGAAACGCGGCGGCTGCGCCCGCTGGCTTCTTTTTTGGATTTTGACGTTTCCCGCCGTCCGACTCAGGCAAAAGACCGGGTGTCCAAAAAACGTGTTTACTGGGGAATCGGCCTGGGAATTGCGCTGATCGGCCTGGGGTTCATGGCTGATTTTAATACAGCCGGCGATTCTTTGTTTTCCAAAGTCGACAATCTGCCTTTGCCGGCGACAGACAATACGCTGTCGGCTTCGTGGCTGTTTGTCGGGCTGGGATTGTTTTTAATCATTACCCGGTTGGTGTTGATGCTGTACGGCCGTGATTTTTTTATCGGTCATAAATTTGCTGCCGTCGTTATTCAAAAACCGTTCGAACACAGCGTAAGAATGGCAGATTCTCTGACAGAATACCTGGGTGTGCGTTACAGAACAAGGATTGTCAACGTTTTGGGGCTGACGTCTTATACGCAGCATATAATCGACCTGCAGCACCCCAATGAAACAAAAACTATTCCTTTGTACATTACCAAAGACGGCGAAAACATCACCCAAAAATGGGAAGAACTGGCCCGCCAGCTGCAAATGCCCGCCGTATTCAATACGGCGGAAGGCATTATTGAAATCGCGCCCGAAGACATTCAAAAAGCCCTGCCCGATTTAATTACGCAGGGAAAAATTTCCGTTTCGGATAAAAATTTATATAAAATTCCGCCTTCTTTTAAAATTGTCGAAAATGCCGACACCTGTCAGATTGACCCGCAGATCCGCGACAGCGCTTTTTCTGTCTTTTCAGGAATTTTATGCTTTTGCGCCTTTTTTTCAATTTTGTTTTTCGGTTTTATTTTTCATCTGACGATATCTTATCTGCCCGTCATTTTGGCAGCGCTGATTTTATTTATCATGATTCCTCTGTCCCTGTTTTTCCGGCGCAAAAGAATTGTTATTTCCCCGAACGGCATACGCGTCAAATCGCGCTGGCTGTTTTTTCCTTCTTTCGGTTTTCTGATCAAACCCGAAGAACTGGAATATATTTATGTCATTCATAACAGCTATGATTTCAAATATACGCTGGTCATCGGCGCGGACGGACAGACGACCCATATCGGCCGCGGCCTGCCCAAAGACGATCTGGAATGGCTGCGGAACTTTATTAACGCGCAGATTAAGCGTTTCGTCTGTCGGCAGGAAATTTAATTGAAAATTTCCTCCATTCTATTTAAATTCTTAGAAT
>JAJXEL010000175.1:0-1643 GCA_021639925.1 Alphaproteobacteria bacterium
AAAGCAAATGGAAGGCGAACCGGAATTATAAGACGGTAAAAAAACAAAGAATTTTTTGTTGTATCGTATCCCGTTTGAAAAACCGGCGGTTTTTTTTATGTTAATTTGAAACGGCGTCCGGGGCGGAATTATCCTGCTCTTCTTCGTTTTGCAGTTGTTTGCGCCGGTAAAGCGTCAGCCCGATTTCGTCCAGAACCGCGTTCATTTTGCGTTCCAATTCGGCCAGTTCGCGCTTTTCACGGTTTTCCTGCGTGATTTCCAGCGTTTTTAATTCCTGATAAGCTTCCATGATTTCTTCGCGCATCAGGATTATTTCCTGGCGGTTTTCTTCCAGCGCGCGGTCGACGCGTTTGTTTTCTTCGACATGCCAGTCGACATAAGCGCCGAACGTCAGCGCGGCGACGGGACTGATATTCGCGGCTTCTTCTTCTTGTCTGAACCGTTCGGCCAGCAGGACTTTACGATTCAGCAAAGCCTGTTCAAAACGCAGCAGATTGCCCAGTTTTCTTTGCTTTTCGTCCAGTTCGAACTTATGGACGCGGATCAACGTTTTTAATTCGTTTCTGGCCATGTCCTACCGTTTTATTTTCTCGCCGTATTTTGGCCGGGCGGCTGCTGCGATAAGATGTCTTTTAATTCTTTATAGCCTGTGACAAAATCCACTTTGTCCTTTTTTTTCTGCGACAAAAAGGCTTCCAGCTTGTCGTAATAAAAAATCGCTTCGTCGACTTCCGGGTTGGAACCGCGTTTATAGGCCCCCAGACGGATCAGTTCCGCCATGTTTTCATAAGTGGCGATCAAAGCTCTGGCCCGGTTGACCAAAGCGTTTTCTTCGTCGTTGTTGCACCCCGGCATGGTACGCGAAATACTGCGCAGCAGATTGACGGCGGGATAACGGTTGCGTTCGGCAATCGCGCGTTCCAAAACAATATGCCCGTCCAAAATACCGCGCACGGCGTCGGCAATCGGTTCGTTATGATCATCGCCGTCGACCAGCACCGTAAACAGCCCCGTAATCGACCCCAGCCCGATCGGCCCCGGCCCCGCGCGTTCCAATAAACGCGGCAGTTCGGCAAAAACCGTCGGCGTATAACCTTTGGTCGCGGGCGGTTCACCGGCGGACAGGCTGATTTCCCGCTGCGCCATGGCAAAACGCGTAATGCTGTCCATCATACATAAAACGTTTTGCTTTAAATTCCGGAAATATTCGGCGACCGTCATTGCGACATAAGCGGCCTGGCGGCGCATTAAAGGGCTTTCGTCCGACGTGGCGACGACAACGACGCTGCGCTTCATGCCTTCCGGTCCCAGATCGTCCTCAATAAATTCGCGGGCTTCGCGGCCGCGTTCGCCGATCAGCCCCAAAACCGTCACGTCCAGCTGCGTATGACGCGCCATCATCGCCATCAAAGACGATTTGCCGACGCCGGATCCGGCAAAAATTCCCATACGCTGCCCTTTGCAGACGGTTAAAAACGTGTTGATCGCACGAACGCCCAGATCGGCCTTTCCGGCGACACGTTCGCGCGAATGAGCCGGCGGCGGCGAATTGTGAATCAGGCAGGGTATTTTTCCTTTGATCAACGGGCCTTTGCCGTCGACGGGTTCGCCCATCGCGTTGATAACACGCCCCAGCCAGGAAA
>JAJXEL010000175.1:1653-3383 GCA_021639925.1 Alphaproteobacteria bacterium
CAAAACGGGCATGGCGTTGCTGACGTCCACCTGGTTGCCCGGCCCGACGCCGTCCAGGTTCATAAACGGCATGGCCAGCACTTTGTCATTATTGAACCCGACGACTTCGCAAACGACTTTTTTGCCGCCGCGCGCGCAGATGCGGCACCTGTCGCCGACAGACAATTCCGCGCGTATGCCCGATATTTCCACCAGCATGCCTTTGACGGCGCATACGGAACCGTAACAGCGGTATTCCGGCAAAGCGCCGACGTCGTTGATCAGGTTTTTTACGTAACCGTTCATGGGGTCCTTTCCGTTTTTTTTATTTAATATAGTCTTTCATCAAGGCTTTGTCGCCTTTTTATCAAAAAAAAATAATAAAAATGAAATTTTTTTATTTTTCGGCAAATTAGGTACTTGTATTTGCGATTCATACAACATAAAGTTAATAAGTTATTAATTGTTCTGCCTGAAGAAGGAAAACCTGATGCGCGTTTTGTTGGTTGAAGATGATAAGGCAACGGCCCAAACGATAGAGGCTGTTTTGCATAAGGAAGGCATGGTCGTTGATACGACGGTTTTAGGCGAAGACGGTCTGGAAATCGGCAAATTGTATGATTACGATATTATCATACTGGATTTAATGCTGCCCGACATGGACGGATATGAAGTATTAAAGCGGCTGCGCGCTTCGAAAATCAGCACGCCCGTTTTGATTTTGTCCGGATTGTCCGGGGCGGATAAAAAGGTGAAGGGGCTGTCGACCGGCGCGGACGATTATCTGACGAAACCGTTTGACAAAGCGGAATTGGTCGCCCGTATCCGCGCTTTGGTCCGCCGGTCAAAGGGGCACCCGGAATCGGTGATCCGCACCGGGGCGATTGAGGTCAACCTGGATACCAGAACGGCGTTTGTCAATGAAAAGCCATTGCATTTGACGGGGCGGGAATACGGTATTCTGGAACGTTTGTCGCTGTCAAAAGGAACGACACTGTCAAAAGAACAGTTTTTGAATCATTTGTATAACGGCATGGATGAACCGGAATTAAAGATCATTGACGTATTTATCTGCAAACTGCGCAAAAAAATAGCCGAAGCGACCGGCGGGGACGATTACATCGAAACCGTATGGGGACGCGGGTATGTTTTGCGCGAACCGAAAAAAGAAGGTTAAGAAAAGCCCCCGCGGGGGCTTTTTGTTGCTTTGAATAAGAATAAAAAAAACAGCCTCTGTTCAGAGGCTGTTTTTTTTTAAAGTCGTTAAGAACCGGTTTTGCAACCGCCGGAACCATCGGAAACCTGCCCGTCGGGGCAGAAACATTTTTCCCCTGCCGGACAGTTGACGCAGGAAAGGTTGCTGCATTTTTTTCCGACGCCGCAGCTGGCGGTATTATTGTTGCAGCATTCTCCGCAGCTGGTATACCCGCCGCAAGTGACATATCCTGTTTTGCAGCATGTGCCATCAGTTAAAACGGGTCCTTCGCAAACGCAGGCATAGCATGTGTCGTTTCCCGACTGGCCGAATGTTTTTATACTCCAGGAATTATTTTTTCCTAAACTTGGGCAAGTTGGCCGGGAAGTTCCCAAATTCCGGTAATATCTTGCACGATTACCGTATCCGCTTGAATATCCGGTAGCGGCGCAGGCGCTGGCTTGGCATGAACCGTTTTCTAAACTGAAACCGGTATTGCACGCGGAACACGTTCCTGTTTTCTTGTCGCAGCTTGTGCAGTTCGAAGAACAAGATT
>JAJXEL010000030.1 GCA_021639925.1 Alphaproteobacteria bacterium
AAAAGGCGTCAAACCGCAGGACGTTTTTTCAGCCGCCGTCCGGGGGCGCGGAGAGGCCGCGACGAAAGGATAAAAAAAGTCTTTGACCTGCGGGCGGTATTAGTGCTTAAAATTAAAGGAAGTTTTCTGAAAACCTTTAAAGGAAAAAAGAATGGGCGAAAAACAAATTGCGGAAACGATTGAAAAAATGAGCTTTGAAGAAGCGCTGAACGCTTTGGAAGAAATCGTCCGCCAGCTGGAAACCGGCAAGGTCAAGCTGGACGAAGCCATTGATTTTTATGAACGCGGCATGCTGCTGCGCCGTCATTGTGAAAAAAAATTATCCGCCGCCCGTTCCAAAATAGACCAGATTACGGCTTCTTTGAACGGGGAAGCCGTTGGATTCACCCCCGCTGCAATGGAGTAAACCGATGCCTAATTTATCCGCCGCTATCAAAGAAACCGCCGCAGAAGTCGCGGCCGAACTCGACAGACTGCTGCCTTTGCCCAATACGCCGGAACGCCGGGTCATTGAAGCAATGCGTTATTCCGTGCTGGCCGGCGGGAAATGTTTGCGGCCTTTTCTGGTTATGCAGAGCGCCAATTTGTTCGGCGTTGAAAAAAACAGGGCGCTGCGCGTCGCCGTGGCGCTGGAAATGGTGCACTGTTATTCGCTGATTCACGACGATTTGCCTGCGATGGACAATGACGACATGCGCCGCGGCCAGCCGACATGCCATAAAAAATTTGACGAAGCGACGGCTATTTTGGCCGGCGACGGGCTGCTGACGCGTGCTTTCGGCGTGATCGCGGCGGACGAATGTCTGTTTGAACCGGCCGTGCGCTGCCAGCTGATCGCCGAATTGTCCAAAGCCGCCGGCATGAACGGCATGATCGGCGGGCAAATGCTGGATATTCTGGCCGAACATATGGACGATATGGATATGCCGGGAATTATCCGCTTACAGCAGATGAAGACGGGGCGTTTGTTTGCCTTTGCCTGCGAAGCGGGCGCGATTATGGGCAAGGCGTCTTACGAAGACCGGCAGGTTTTGAAAGATTACGCGCGCGATATCGGTCTGGCGTTTCAGATTGCCGACGACATTTTGGACGTTGAAGGCGACGCGGATTCGATGGGCAAGGCCGTGCGCAAGGATCTGGACGCGCACAAGGCGACGTTTATTTCTCTGCTGGGGTTGGAAAAGGCCAAAGAACAGGCGGACGCTTTGTCGTATCAGGCGATCGCTTCTTTGGAATGTTTTGACGAAAAAGCCGACCTGCTGCGCGAATTGGCCCGGTTTATTGTGGAACGCCGTTCATGAGTAAAAAGAAAAAGGCGGCGGGGAACGGACAACCGAAAAAAAAGGTTGATTTCCCGCTGTTGGATTCGATTAAGTCGCCGGCCGATCTGCGGGATCTGCCGTTGGAAGACCTGCCGTACCTGGCCGAAGAAATCAGACAGGAAATCATTCATGTCGTTTCTTCGACGGGGGGACACCTGGGCGCCAGCCTAGGGGTCGTGGAATTAACGATTGCCCTGCATTATGTGTTTAATACGCCGGAAGACCGGTTGATCTGGGACGTAGGGCATCAATGCTATGCCCACAAACTGATTACCGGACGAAAAAACCGTTTTTCAGCGCTGCGCCAGGCCAACGGGCTGTCAGGGTTTACGAAACGTTCTGAAAGCGAATATGACCCGTTCGGGGCGGGGCACAGTTCGACGTCTATTTCCGCGGCGGCGGGCATGGCGGCGGGGCGGGACCTTTTGTATCGGAAAAACAATGTCATCGGCGTGATCGGCGACGGATCAATGAGCGCCGGCATGGCGTTTGAAGCGATGAATAACGCCGGATCAAAAAACTCGCGGCTGATTGTTATTTTGAACGACAATGATATGTCGATCGCGCGTCCCGTCGGAGCGTTAAGCCATCATTTATCCCAGTTGATTTCTTCCAAACCGTACATGAGTTTGCGCCAGGTCGCGCTGGATATGGCTTCGCGTCTGCCGCAGTTTGTCAAAAGAACGGCTTTGAAGGCCGAACGCCATGCCAAAGGATTCGTAACGGGCGGGACTTTGTTCGAAGAATTGGGGTTTTATTATGTCGGGCCGATTGACGGACACAGCTTTGAACAATTAATTCCGATTTTGACAAATATCCGCGATGCGGCGGAAGACGCCCCGATTTTAGTCCATGTCGTGACGCATAAAGGCAAAGGATACGAACCGGCGGAAAAATGGCCGTCCAAATATCACGGTGTGACGGGTTTTGATATTGAAACGGGGGAATTTCAACCTAAAAAATGTACTCGTCCGACGTTTACGCAGGTGTTTTCCGATACAATTCTTTCTTTGGCGCGCCGGGATCAAAAAATTGCGGCGATTACGGCGGCCATGCCGTCGGGAACAGGGCTGGACGCTTTTGCCGAAAAGTACCCCGACCGGTTTTTTGACGTCGGAATTGCCGAACAGCATGCCGTAACGTTTGCCGCGGGGCTGGCTTGTGAAGGCATAAAGCCTTTTGTCGCTTTGTATTCCAGCTTTTTGCAAAGGGCATATGATCAGGTGCTGCACGACGTCGCTTTGCAAAAGCTGCCGGTGCGTTTTGCGATTGACAGGGCGGGATTTGTCGGCGAAGACGGAGCGACACATCACGGCGCGTTTGATTTGGCGATGCTGTGCCCGATCCCGAATATGATTGTCATGGCGCCGTCTGATCAGGCAGAACTGCAAAGAATGTTAGTGACGATGGCCGGTATTGACGATGCGCCGTCGGCGGTGCGTTATCCGCGCGGGGCGGGCGTTTTGCCGGATATGCCCGAAAATTTTGAACCGTTGCCGATCGGCAGGGGGCGCATTATGCGCGAAGGCAACCGCGTGGCGATTTTAAGCTTGGGAACGCGGCTGGAAGCTTGCCTGGCCGCGGCGGACATGCTGGCGTTGGAAGGCATTTCGGCAACGGTGGCGGACGCGCGTTTTGCCAAACCGTTTGACGAAGCGCTGCTGCGCGAACTGGCCGAAGGGCATCAGGCGCTGGCCGTTGTTGAAGAAGGCGTTCAGGGCGGTTTCGGTTCGCTGGTGATGACCTGGCTGGCAAATAACGGCCTTTTGGAAAAGACAAAAGTGCGTTTTTTAACAATGCCGGATTCTTTTATCGAACAAGCGTCGATGGAACGCCAGTACGAATTGGCGGGATTAAACGCGCGTTCAATCGCGAACGCCGTTGCGGCGATGGTCGGATAACCGATGAAAAAACGGGCGGATTCCCTTTTGGTGGAACAAGGGCTGGCGGAAAACGCGGCCAAAGCGCAGGCATTGATTATGGCCGGCGTCGTTTTGGCGGGAACCCGGCGGATTGACAAAGCGGGCGAGATGTTAAAACCGGATACTGTCCTGACGGTGAAGGGCAAAGATTTCCCGTGGGTATCGCGCGGGGGATTGAAGCTGGTAAAGGGGCTGGACGAATCCGGGATTGATCCGGCGGGTTTTGTATGTCTGGACGTCGGGTGTTCGACGGGGGGATTTACGGACGTGCTGTTGTCCCGCGGGGCGGCCAGAGTTTACGCCGTTGACGTCGGTTACGGCCAGCTGGCGCAAAAGCTGCGTGTTGATGAACGCGTTGTCGTGCTGGAAAGAACGAACGCGCGTTATTTAACGGCGGAACAGATTCCCGAACCGGTCGATTTAATCGTGTGCGACGCCAGCTTTATCCGGCTGGAAACCGTTTTGCCCGCGCCGTTGTCTTTTGCCAAAAAAAGCGGAGCGCATTTAATCGCGCTGATCAAACCGCAGTTCGAAGTTGAAAAATATCAGGTCGGCGAAAACGGCGTCGTGCGTGATCCGGCTTTGCATCGCAGCGTGTGCGAACACATTCGGGAGTGGCTGGAAACTTTACCGGGCTGGACGGTGCAGGGAATTTGCCAAAGCCCGATCAAAGGACCGGAAGGCAATATTGAATTTTTAATCGCCGCGGATTATGCCGCCGGATAAAAAAGCTTGAAAATCGTTACTTTCCCTTAATATTTTTTCTATAGAATGCAAACTGTATACGTCTGAAAAAAGGTAAACAGTTATGCGTGCGATCAAAAAAATAAGCGATTATAAAAACAGGCTTTTATTGTCTACGGCATTAACGGCTGCCATTCTTTTTTCAGACGTGCCGACTGCAGGCGCCGATGTCTGTTCCGAAAGCACGGGCGGGGCGGATTGTACGGTTACGGGAATTGTTTATGTCGACTCAATAACGGCGGGAAATATCAATTCAGCTGAATCACAGAAGGGAACCATAATCGTTCGAAGTTCTGGCACGTTTAATGGTAAAACGTATCTTCAGCTGTTAAAGCCTGTCAATGACAATACAAATATGACTTTCGGATCTGGTTTCGAGATGTATGGCCGTTTATTTATTAATCGGAGTGATTCGGTTGTAATTGGTCAAAAAGTATATATATCGGATCTCGGCGGCGTCTTTTCAAACGGGATTACCGATAGCCGGACATATACGCTGTATGGCGGCACATGGACAGGTACGGGCGGTGAAGTCAATGATGTCCCGGGGGAATATTCTACCGGAGAAATTACGAGAGAGTTTGAAAACGGTGTTTTTCAAAACGGGGCAAACGGTATATTAATCAGCCAGGAAGATCCTCTTAATCCGCCGACGATTGATTTTCAGGGCGGCGTTATATGGGACTATTCGGCCTATGTGCCGTCTTTGCCCGGCGGTACGGTTGTTCTGGATAACGGTGAAACGGCCGGAAACAATACTGTTTCCGGGGATATTAACATCAGCGGCGGAATCCTGACGGGGAAAATTGATATCAGAAAAGGCAATCCCTTGTCGACTTTTTCAACGAAAGATGAAAAAGGAGAAGTCAAAATATATAATGTTATTTCATCGGGGAATATAAACATTTCCGGCGGACAATTCCGTTTTACCGAAGATGATTCCCAAATCATAATGTATGAAAATAATATGGGAAATATCAGTATTTCCGGCGGACAATGGAACGTAGGAGGAAACGTTCTGGTTCAGGGGCTGGAAAAACAAGGGTATACGGTTGATGTTATCGGCGGCCAGTTTAATATTGACGAAGGAAAAACATTAACGCTGACGGGTTTTTCCGGATCTTTGGCAAATGAAACGTCAACCCTTTCGTTTCAGGGAAAAGGAACGTTAAATTTAAAATTTTCTTCAACAGACGCAGGGTTTTCCATTGACTCGGCAATAAACTGGACGGAAGGGACGTTACAGCAATCAGACGGCGTATTAAAAATCAATGCGCCGGTGACGCTGAATACCTTTAAACAGGACGGCAGCAACCTTTCTTTAGTTATTACGGGCGTTCTGTCCATTACCAATAACATCATGATGAACGGGAATTTATCCGGCAACGGAGAGTTGAAATTATCGGAAAATGCCAATGCCATTATCGGAACTTTGACGGAATTTGGGACAATTTCTGTAGGCCGCGGATCCGTTACTTTCCTTGTCGGAAATAATACGGACAAGTTGTCTTTGTCCGTTTTAAATGGCGCGTCGGGAATGGTCGGCGAAGAAATCGGTACAATCAACATAGATTCCAGATTGGTCGTCGATACTGTCAATTTAGGTAATTCAACCCTGAATTTAAAAGAAGAATTGGTTGTTAAGACATTAAATTTTGATAACGGAAAAGTTGTCTTTATGACAAATTTAAAACCGCTGACATTGACGGATTCAACAACAATATGGAATACGTCAAAAATCGTGACGGATCCTTCTGTTGTTGCCGGAGCGACAACGGGGTTGCTGACAATCAAAGACGGTATGACTTTGACGTTCGCCGACAAAGCGGGAACAAATGACGTTTTCAGCAGCAGCGGATTGACGGTCGGCGTTGAAAACGGCGCGATTGTCGAATTCGATTCCGCAGACGTTTCTTTTGATACATTAAAGATGACCAAAGGAACCGCGACGGTTAAAAGCGGAAAATTAACGGTTGACGAAGTGATTTTCGGCGACAGGACAGCCAGCGCGGGAAGTTTGACGGTAAACGCCGGCGCCGAAATGAATGTTAACGAAAATCTGACAGCGACGGTCGGATCAACCATTACGGCTAACGGGATACTGCAGGTTGCGAATTTAACGACAAACGGTTCAAAAGACGAATGGGCAACCCTGACCGGGACAGGGACGGTGAAAGTAACACAGACGGGAAGCTTTTCCGGCAGAATTCAAAATCTGGCAAATCTGGAAATAAACGGCGGTACGGCAACATTTACGAACCAAACGGCCAGCGAAGATTCGATCGGAACGATGAAAGTTGTCAACGGAACGGTTTCTTTGGAAAACGGAACGCTGACTTTAGATTCTTTAATACTGGACCACGGAACCGTTAATTTGGTAAACGAAGACGTAACGCTGGCTTTAAAGCAGAATCCGGCTGATGATGCCATTTCCGGCGACGGCAATTCGATTTCAGGTAAAGGGACTTTGGAACTGCTGAACGATACCAGTATGAGTTTCGGCGGCGGAACGCAAGGAAATGTCGGGTATCTGGGCGGTTTGAAAATCGGAACGGGGACGGCAACCATTACGGCGGATACCCCTTTGGGCAGTGTTAAGTTCAGTTCGACTCAGGGCGGAACGCTGCAGATTAATGACGGGGCGACACTGACTTTACAAGACGAGAACGGAGGGTGTTCAAGAGCGGATAACTGTCGTATTACAACAAATTCCGGAAATGTTGTTCAGGGCGGCGGCACTTTAACGCTGGTCAACGGAGACGGTTCCGTTTTTGGCGGCCAGGTAAATTTGGGCGCTTTGAATTTCGGCGCTGCGAACGGCACGATTACGTTTAATTATGCCGGCGTATCAACAATTAACGCGTTTACGGTGAACAACGGCAATGTTTTTGTTAATAACGGGACGTTGGCCGTCGGCAATAATTTTGGCAGCGTCGGCACAAATGTTTCCGGAACGGGCACGTTATTTTTGCAAACAGACGGAACGTTTAAAAACGAATCCGGCCAGTCTTTGGCTAATCTGAAAATCGGAACGGGAACGGTCACCGTTGCCGGGGCAAATCTGGGCGGCGTTCTGTTTAATTCGGCTGAAGGCGGAACGTTGAATTTAACAGGCAATACAACCGTAACCGGAAACATTACGGTTAATCCGGGCAATACGATAAAAAGCTCGGCATTATTAACTTTATCGGGCGCCGGAGCGTCCGGGACGTTTGCTTCCTCTTTGGCAGGACTGACAGGGCTGACGGTTCAAAACGGGGCGACGGCATATATCAATATGTCAACGGGAGTCGGCAGCAGTAACGGCGGATTGACTTTGGCGGATAATTCGCGGCTGGTGATCGGAAACGGGGCGGAATTAACCGTCAGCAGCAATCTGGGCAGCAGTGCTTCTTCCGTCATTACCGGGGACGGCACATTGAATTTGACGGGAACGGTAACTGTCGGCGGTGTGCTGGATAATTTAAACAACCTTTTGGTTTCTTCCGGTACGGCAACGACGACGCTGGCTTCGAATATCGCGGGAAGCATTACCGTTTCGGATAATGCGACGTTAAACTTTGCGGGCGGTTCGGCCGGTTCGGCCGCTGTCAACGGAACATTGAATATTACGGCGGATACGACTCTGCCGACTGTTGTATTTGATTCAAACGGCGGCACTTTGGGTATTAATGAAGGGGTGATTTTAACCGTTACAAATAATATTACGGTGAATGCCGGTGATAAGTTATCCGGTTTGGGAACACTGTATCTGGGTGGCAATTCTTCCGGAATTTTTGCTATGAATACGGGCTTTGACGGACGGATCAGAATAGGTACGGGGACAGCGTATATTCAAACGAACGCCTCAATCGGGGCGATTGATTTTGCCGATGGCAATGGCGGGATTTTGGATATTGCGGACGGAAAAATATTAACGGTCGGCACAATTACGACCAGCGGAACAAATAAAATTACCGGTAACGGTACGCTGAACCTGACCGAAGAAGGATCGGTGTTCGGGGCGCCTATTGACAATCTGGGGACATTGATGGTTTCCGGAGGAACCGCGGCGTTTTACAATAACATCAATATCGGAACTTTGGCGTTTGAAAACGGCGGCGAAGTCGAACTGGTTTCCGGGGTAACAATGAGTGTCGACAGTATGACGCAGGTCGGTACGGAAAAAGGCGCTGTTTTCGGCGCGGGTTCTTTTGTCGCCGGATCGGGAAACATTGCTTTTTCCACGGGAAATAAAAATTTGGCCAGCGCGACGATCGGGACGGGCGTGTTGAATTTCGTCGGCAATTCCGATATCGATTCGTTAAAATATTCTTCGGTCAACGGGACAATCAATATTTCAGACGGCGTAACGGTTGCCGTTCATTCCGATTTTTCCGGAATCGGCAAGCTGACCGGCGCCGAAACCGCCCGTTTGCAGCTGGAAGGCCAGGCCGGGGCGACTTTTGAAAACGCGCAGGGATTTAATGGGACGATCAGCGCGGGCAACGGTTCTTTGCGGTTTTTGTCGGATACGGATTTTACGTCGCTGATTTTAAATTCCGCAACCGCCGTATTTGAACGCCAGTCCGTGATTGACAATGTTCTGATCGCAGACGGCTATGCGCAATTTAATCAGTCGGCAAATATCGATTCGCTGACGATTTCAACGACAGGATCCGTGCGTTTTAACGATACGGCAGAACTGGGAGCGTTAAATGTCGGATCCGGAACCGCGCAGTTCAGAAAAAATGCGACACTGTCCAACGGCAGCGTCAGTACGGGCGGTGCTTTGGATATTGACGTCAATACGCTGACTTTTAACGTCGGCGGATTTGAATTTAAGGATAATTCCAGTTTTGTTATGCGTATTTCCAGGGAAGCGACCGATGAGCTGGGCAATGTGAACGCTGCGGGATACGGCAAGCTGGTCTTTAACGGCGGCACGCTGGATATCCGTAATAATGTCACGCTGAACCTGACGATTGATTATGGGGTGCAGACGGCGGAAACGGGATCTGTTTTCCAGTTGGTTGAAGGAAATAAAACCGGTTCCTTTAAATTTGAAAACAACCGTTATTCGCTGACGGAAGAAACCTGTTCGGACAGTTCCGGAATTTGTTACCGCCTGTTGCAAACGTCCACCGGCGGGCAGGTGGCCGAAGAAGAATCGGGTAATCAAAACCAGATTAATACGGCGGAAGCTTTCCTGGACGGCGAATTGTTTGAATATGGCACTAAAATTTTCGAAGTCGCCGAACATTTGGACGCTTTATCGCAGAAAACGGGCGGGTCTCGGGCTTATCTGAACGCGCTGACGGCAGTTGCCCCGGACGTTACCGGCGCGATGACACGCCAGCCGATCGCTTTGCAGTCCAAAATTTCCAATACGCTGTCCGCGCGTTTAAACGGGTTGATGGGATCTATGGGCAGTTCGTCCAGAACATACCGGGAAATCCAGAAAATGTACGGTCGTTCGGGCGGATCGCCGTACCGTTCCCGCTTTATGCGTTCCGACGACTATTACCGCCGCGCGGGATATTATGATCAGGACGACCAGCCGGTGACAAAACCGCGCCCGGCTTATCGCCGCAGCGTTGAACCGGATAGTCAGGAAGCCCGGAAAACGGTGAGCGAACGCAAAAGATGGGCAAAAAGGAAAACGACTTATTCCCAGCCCAAAGAATTCGGTCTGTGGGCGCAGGCGTTTTATAATACCGCCGAATATCTGTCAACGAACAAACCGGACGGATTTTCCGGCGATACAAACGGCTTTGCTTTTGGCGCGGACATGCAGCTGTTTGACGTTTTTGCCGTCGGGCTGGGGTATGCATCTACGACGACGACTTTGGATACTTTGCAGCGGTCCACGGACGTGACGGGGGATTCGTTTTTCCTGTACGGTATGTACAAGCCGTCAGACTGGTTTATCAGCGCTGTGCTGAATACAACGTCCATGAGTTATGAAGAATCCAAAGAACTGTCCGGCATGACGGTCAAAGACGAATATGACGGATCGTCCTTCGGGGCTTCGGTCATGTTCGGAAAAGATCTGAAAACCTGGACGCCCGCCGTCGGACTGCGTTACGTGACGGCTGACCGCGACGCGCATAAAGACGAAATCGGACAGGATATTTCAAGCATTTCGACAAATGTCCTGACTTTGGTTGCCGAAGGACGCTTTAACCGTGATTTCGCGCAGACAAATGATTCGCTGTGGCACAGTGAATTTTCAGGCGCGCTGACGTATGATTTGACGGCTTCGGGCGAAGACGCCGTTGTCAATCTGCCCAACGGCAGCGTCTATACGGTCAAAGGCGACGATTTTGATCCGCTGGGAATTGAACTGGGCGCTTCGATCGCTTATCTGTGGGGCGAACATGTCGACATTTCCGCGGGATATAATCTGGAATGGCGGCCAGATTATACGTCGCACACGCTGACGGCCGTTTTCAGATATTCGTTTTAAGGAAAAGCCCCGGATTTATTCCCGGGGCTTTTTTCTTTGATAAAAGGAAACGGTTGTTTTTTCGGACAGCCGGCTTCTTTTTTTAAAAAAGAAATCGTTTTTGAAACGGCGCAGATCCAAACTTTTTCCGGCATTAAACCGAATATTTTCCGTTGTCAGGACAATCCGGTCGACATATCCGTTTTCCAAAAAAAACGAATACGTTTCAGCACCCCCCAAAAGGGTCGGATCGGACAGGTTTTCGGCTTTTAAAATATGATCCAGTTCTTCCAGCGTTGAAAAATAAATTCTGTTGGCGGCGTTTTCTTTTTTCTGACGCGTCAGAATTAACAGAGGTTTCGAGGTCAGCCTGTCTTGAAATTCTTCGGCCGTTTTGCGTCCGCAGATAAAACAGTCGCACGATTTGCTGTTTAAATAGGAACGCAGATGCGTTTTGTCTTCGGGGCTGGAAAAATCGCCGTTTCCTTTTTCGTCGGCAATAAAACCGTTTGCGGATACGGCGGCAAAAAGCGTTATTTGCATTTCATCACCGATAACAAAGGCGTATACAGATCGTCCTGCGGGCTGATTTTAAAATCCTGCATGGACGCTTTTTCGTTAAACACGATTTTATCCCACCCGCGCAGAATGACGACCGGCGTGCATTCGTCGGATTCGCCCATCAGCAAAACGGCCATGGCGGCCAAAGCGTCAATCTGGTCAACCTGCGTTAAGGCCAGTTCGCGGCCGAACAGGTCTTTTTGCCCGCGCATATCCTTTAACGGTTCCACGCCGGCCAGTCCGGTGGAAATGCCCGTTACGCCGTAACGCAAAGGCGTTGTATGGCTGTCGGTGGAAACGACGCCCAAATCGTTTAATTTGTGTTTTTCGCACAGAAAAGATCTGATTTCGGCGCACAGTTTATCCGTTTCTTTCGGCCACATGACGTAATAGCCGCCGGCATTGCTGGCGTCTATACCCGCCGCCGGGATCAGAATGTTGTCCGTGACCGTCAGATTGACGTTAAAACCGCCGGGGTGCGTATAGGACAGGTAACGGTCCGCTTCCTGCCGGATCAGTTCCGTTTTGTCTGTTCCGGCGCAGGGCACGCAGCGCCCCTGATGTATCCCCAGAATCTTTGACGTAATAAAAACAATGTCCTTTTCCTGCAAAGCGGGCAGAGAATCCAGAATATCGAAAATATCGTCTTTGGGCGGGTGAACCAGACGGGTCCGGATCGGTAAAAATTCAAAAGACATGCTCGGGCGGCCTCCTTAAAAAAACGGGGAGCAGTGTAACATAAACAAAGTTCCATGTCTTGAACGAATATCGCCTTTTTCCCGCATTGACCGGAAAAAAAACGAATTTTACTGTAACGGAGAAAGGAAAAAAAATGATCCCGCTGCGTCAGATTTTCATGTCAGATCAGGCAAAGCTGTTCAAGGTCGTCGCCGTGAACAGTTTTAATCCGTGCTATTTGGTTTCTTTGTTGATCTTGTCCCTGTTTTCCAGGCAGATCGCCATTTTGTTCGCTCCGGATTATTACGTTTATTTTTATGTTTTGCTGCCTTTTGTCAATGGCGCGCTCAGCTGTATCATGATCGCTTTGTTTTTCAGGCTGATCAAGCGCAGAATGGCGCCGTCGCGTTATCAAAACAAAAACAAAGTGCTGGTCGTTTCTTTTTTTACGGGGCTGCTGACAATTTACGCCGCCGGGTCGCAGCTGGTCGCTTTCGGTATTTTTTTGGCGGTGATGTACGTTACGCTGATCAATCTGCGGGACTTTATGCGCAAACTGTGGGTTTATCTGGCGCCGGACAAGATATTGACCAAAGAAGATATGTTTAATTTTTCTTCGTTTTTCGTGTCGTTGATAACGGCGTTTATCGTTTTGAACTTAACGGTTTCTTTTCTGCATGACTTTTTCGGCGCGGGGCAGGCGTTTAACTTTAAACCCGGCATAGAAGGGATTCTGGACGCCGTTTATTTTACGTTTATCAGCGTGACGACCGTCGGATTCGGCGACATTGTTCCTTTAACGCCGTTCGCGAAAATTATCGTGTCTTTCGAATGTGTCAGCAGCTATATTATGCTGGCGCTGTTTATCGGCGTCGTTAACCGCGGCATTACAAAAGCGAAACAATAATTATTTCAGCACTTTTGATAAAAATTCTTTTAACCGCGGGCTTTGCGGATTGTAAAAGATTTCCTGCGGCGTATTTTCTTCGCGGATAATTTTTTCATCAAAAAACATAACCCTGTTGGCGACTTCGCGCGCAAAACCCATTTCGTGGGTAACCAGAACCATCGTCATGCCTTTTTGCGCCAGGCGGCGGACCAGTTCCAATACTTCGCCGACCATTTCGGGATCCAGCGCCGACGTCGGTTCGTCAAACAGCATCACGTCGGGATTCATGGCCAAAGCCCGCGCGATCGCAATCCGCTGGCGCTGGCCGCCCGACAACATCGCCGGATAAACGTCGGCTTTGTCGGGCAGGCCGACTTCCGCCAGCAGCTGGTCTGCGCGTTCGTCGGCCCGTTCTTGGGTCATCAGTTTCAGCTTTACGGGGGCAAGCGTGATGTTTTGGCGCGCCGTCATGTGGCCGAACAGATTGAACTGCTGAAAAACCATGCCGATTTTACAGCGTACGCGGTTAATATCCGTTTTTTTGTCGGTAATGTCGGTGCCTTCGAACAAAACGGAACCCGACGTCGGCGTTTCCAATCCGTTCAGCATGCGCAGAAAAGTCGATTTGCCGCAGCCGGACGGACCGATAATCGCGATAATGTCGCCTTCTTTGACGCGGGTGGTTATGTCGTTTAAAATGACGGATTGTCCGTAAACTTTGCTGACGTTGCGGACGTCCAGGATTGTTTTGGGTTCAGCGTTCATTTTTTTTCAGCCTTTGTTCCAGTTTGCTTACGCCTGCGGCCAATACGACGACTAAAGTCAGATAAATCAGTGCCACTGCGGCCAAAGGCAGAAAAGCGTCGTAAGTAATGCTGCGGATAATATCCCCGCCGCGCGTTAAATCCATCAGACCGATATAGCCGCAGATAGAGGTTTCTTTTAACAACACGATAAATTCGTTCGCCAAAGCCGGCAGGACGTTTTTAAAAGCCTGCGGCAAAATGATAAAACGCATTGTTTGTGAAAAATTTAATCCCAGGCTGCGTCCGGCTTCGTTCTGGCCGGGGTCGACGGATAAAATACCCGACCGGACAATTTCGGCGACATAAGCCGCCGAATTTAATCCGAACGCCAAAACGGCGACAACAATTTTGCTGACGTTGACCGCGGAAAAAATAACGTAATACATAATCAGCAGCTGAATCATGACCGGCGTGCCGCGGATAAGGGCCAGATAGGCGCGGCACAGGAAATTTAAAACGGGAAATGAACCGTTTTTGTCATGCGATACGCGGATAATGGCGATAATGCAGCCTAAAACAATGCCGATCAAAACGGCCAGAGCGGTAATTAACAGCGTATGCCCCAAACCGATCGACAGATATTTCCAGCGGGCGTCGGTTATGAAATCCGTTTTAAAACGCCGCGCAAACGAAACGTCCCGGGCCTCTGCCGCATTTTGCGCGCGCACGATGACGACTTGCTTGGATTCTGTGTAAGGATTTGTAAAATCAACGTTTTTTAATCTGTCCGCCGTAACGCTCATTCCCGCGATACCCAGATCGGCTTTGCCGGACTGAACGGCGCCGACGATCGAATCAAATTCCATGTCTTCGATGACCAGCCGTCTGCCCAGGCGTTGGGCGATTGCTTTTGCCAGATCCATGTCAATACCGACGATTTTCGCGTCGTTATAGTATTCGTACGGCGGAAATGTCGCGCTGGTGGCGACTGTCAGCGCCGGGCCGGCATGTTTTGTTCCGGAAACGGGCGGATAAGGAAATTTGCCTTTTGTATCGTCCCCGATATAGTTTTTGACGATGTTGTCAATGACGCCGTTTTGTTTTAATTCCGACAGGATATTGTTGATCTGCGTTTTCAGCCGTTTGTTTTTTTTCGATAAAGCAATGGCGTATCGTTCCGTGGCAAATTCCTGTTCCAGAATTTTTAATCCGGCGTTTTGCCGTACAAAAGCCAATGCCGGCTGTTCGTCGATAACGACGGCATCGATTTTTTTGTTGATTAATGACTGTACGGCGTCGTTGGCTTTGTTATATCGTTCAATCCGGACGCCGGGCGTTTGCGTTGCCATAATATCCCCGGTCGTTCCCAGCTGAACGCCGATCGTTTTATCCTGTAATTGCGCGGGAAAGCCGCCGGCATATACGGGCGTATATGCCAGCAGGCACAGGATAAACAAACAAAACAGATTTTTCATTTGTTTTTCTTTCTTTTTGACAGCCCTTTAAAAACAGTTTTGTTCTAAAGCAAGACGGTCGTTTATGCAATGCTTCAATCTTATTTAATGCAAAAGGTTGAAGATCCGGGTAAACTGGTTCAAACCGTTTTTGCAGGAGGAAATGTAATGCAGTCTTTGAAAGAACTTTACAGAATCGGCATGGGGCCGTCCAGCAGCCATACGATGGCTCCCAGCCGGGCCGCCCGGCGTTTTTTTGAAAAAAATCCGCGCGCCCGTTCTTATCGCGCGACTTTGTACGGCAGCCTGGCCGCGACGGGAAAAGGCCATTTTACCGATCAGGCGATTTTGGACGTTCTGGGCAAAGACAAAACGCAGATTGTCTGGCAAAAAGACACCGTTCTGCCGTTTCATACCAACGCCATGAAATTTGAAGCGTTTGACGCGGATCAAAAAATCACGGACAGCTGGACGGTTTACAGCGTGGGCGGCGGCGCTTTGCGCGAAGAAGGCGAACCGCCCGCCAAAGAGGTCTATTCTTTTAAAACTTTTGCGGAAATCGTTCATTGGGCGGAAACGCAGGGCCGGCCGATTTGGACGATTGTTTTTGACAGCGAAGGCGAAGAAATCCGGCAGTATTTGTCCGACGTATGGAACCAGATGCAGCAATCCGTTCAAGACGGCCTGGAACATGAAGACGTTCTGCCCGGCGGGCTGCGTCTGGCGCGTAAAGCGTATTCTTTTTATAAAAAAGCGTCCGCGCAAAGGCCCGATCTGGCGCGTACGGGGTTGTTGTCGGCCTATTCTTTGGCCGTCAGCGAAGAAAACGCCGGCCGCGGGATTGTTGTCACCGCGCCGACATGCGGATCGTGCGGCGTTGTGCCGGGAGTTTTGTATTTTTTGAAACATCATCAGAATTTTACCGACCGCGAAATTATCAATGCTTTGGCAACCGCGGGGCTGGTCGGCAATATTGTCAAGCAGAACGCTTCGATTTCCGGGGCGGAGGTCGGTTGTCAGGGCGAAGTCGGCGTCGCCTGCGCGATGGCTTCGGCCGCGGCGGCGCAGTTGTTCGGCGGTACGATATCGCAGATTGAATACGCCGCCGAAATCGGGCTGGAACATTTTCTGGGACTGACTTGTGATCCCGTTATGGGGCTGGTGCAGATTCCGTGCATTGAACGCAACGCAATCGCCGCAAACCGCGCGGTCGCCGCGGCGGAATATGCCCTGTATACCGACGGGCAGCACCGCGTTTCCTTTGACAACGTTGTCTCGGCAATGCGCAAAACAGGACATGATCTGCCGGCTTTGTACAAGGAAACGGCTGAAGGCGGCCTGGCGACGATTATTGAAAAATAAAAAAGTTCTTGACTTGAAGCCAACTTTAACAATTAGACTTTAAAAATATAGTCAAAAGGCGGTGAATCGCCGCGGTTGGGAAAGGAAACGGTCATGGGACAGGAACTGGTGTTTAATTATAAAAAAAGCTGTTGGTTTTTATTTTTCGGGGCGGGGTCTGTTTTTCTGGCGGCTTTTTTAATGGCGCCGATGATGTTGTGTCCGTGTTATTGGAACGGACAATGGTTTATGCATTGGTGGTATTTGTATATTTTTCCGAATGTCATGGGATTGATTTTACTGGCGTTCGGGATTTCAAACCTGTCGTTTTGGTTTTTCCATATGCGCAAAAAACCTTATATTGTTATTACGGACGACACGATAAAAATTGACGCGGAAACGGATATCAAGATTTCAGATATTGTTTCAACGGCGCAGAAAAGTTTTCTGGGGTGCAAAATGCTGTGTCTGGAAATCAGAAACCCGCAAGCGTATAAGTTTTCATGGCGTTTTAAAGCGGACAGAATTTTTCATAAAAAGTATCAGGCGTTCATTTGTCCGGAATTAATCAAAGAGGACCAGCGGGCCGCTTGCCTGGACTGGTTTAACGCCAGATACCCCGGTTAAAAAAAACAGCGGAGAATTTTTCTCCGCTGTTTTTTTTTCAGATCAATATTTGTTTCTTTACAGCCGCAGTCTTCTCCGCCGGGGCAGGCGGTAACAGTACGGCTTGTTTTGAACTGGCTGCCGCTGATCTGCTGCAACGCTGTCGAATTATAGGCGCTTCCGCGTCCTTGCTTGACGGCTTTGTCAATTGTGATGGTTTTCCGGTTAAAATCTCCGAAACTTAAAGCATCGGTTTTCCCGGCGTAAAAAAAACACACCGCGCCGCTTTTTTTTTGATTCATGTATAAAGATGCTTTGTTAAAAGAAACGCCCAAAAACAAGAAACCCCCGCATTTTTGCGGGGGCTCTTTTTAAAGATAAGCAGCGGATCAGAAAGCGACATTGGAACCGGATTTTCCGCAATGGCTTCCCTGAATACCGTCGTTTCCGCCCGGGACGGACCAACCGCTCTGACACTGGGTAGAATCGCTGGTCAACGCGCCGAAAGCAAGAGAGCCCGTTTTTCTGCAGCTGCCGTTTCCGCCGTTGATATCCGTAACAAAGGAATATCCGGAGGAACAAATTCTGCAGCCGTATCCGCCGATATATTTATACCCGTCGGTGCAGATGGTACAGCTGGACGCACCCGCGTTAGAGGTGGATCCTGTCGGGCAAGTCGTGCAGCT
>JAJXEL010000176.1 GCA_021639925.1 Alphaproteobacteria bacterium
ATGGCAACGGCGGCAATGATACATTGTACGGTAATGACGGCAACGATACTTTATACGGCGATACCGGTAATGATACATTGCATGGCGGGAACGGCAACGACACGCTGTACGGCGGCGCCGGGAACGATACGTTAAACGGCGGATACGGTGATGATATTCTGGACGGTGGTGCAGGCGACGATATTCTATACGGCAATGACGGCGATGACACCTACCTGTTCGGTTTTGGCGACGGACACGATTATATTGAAGACAGCCAAGGCACGAACGTTATCAAATTAAAAGAAGAGGTTTCCTTATCCGACGTAGCGTTTGAACGGATCGGGAACGATTTCCGGATCTGCCTGTCGGACGGATCAACTTTGTTGGTCAGGCACGGCGCAAGCGGGAACACCGTATCCTATCACCTGTCGGCAATCAAATTTGCCAACGGCGTTGATACTGATATTAATATCGAAGACTTACTTCCTTCTTTAGTCATTCAGGGCGGCGCTGGTAATGATACCCTTATCGGCGAAACATGGAACAATATCTTAGACGGCGGCGCCGGCGACGATGTTTTAAAAGGTGAAGGGGGAAACGATACTTATCTGTTCGGCTTTGGCGACGGAAACGACGTTATTAATGATACGGCCGGAGAAAACGTTATTAAAATGAAATCTGATGTCACCGCCGCTGATTTGTCATTTGCAAGGAAAATGAACGATTTGGTTATCGCTTTGACAGACGGTTCTTCCATTACGCTGAATGTTGACAGCTTTATTCATCTGCCAAAAATCATTTTTGCCAATGGTACGGACGCGGATATTCTGCTGGCGGATATTTTGCCGACTTTGGACGCGCGCGGCAGCGTCTATAATGATACGCTTTTCGGCACGTCTTTGAACGATACGATATACGGCGGCGGCGGGCATGATATTTTGCACGGCGGCGACGGAAACGATATCCTGTACGGTGAAACGGAAAACGATACTTTGAACGGAGGCAACGGCAACGATATTCTGGACGGCGGCGCGGGAAACGATACTTTGAACGGCGGCGCCGGCGACGATACCTATATTTTCGGACGCGGTTATGATCAGGATACGATTTCCGACACGCAGGGGGAAAATACATTGCATATTACGCAGGCGGATTATGATAACCTGTGGTTTGAACGGGAAGGAAATGATTTAAAAGTTTCCATTTTGGGCACAGAAGATACCGTGACGGTTAATTCGTGGTATTCAAATGAAGATGCCAGACTGGTTCAAATTCAAACCGATACGAAAACAATAGGAACGGCCGATATAGAACTGCTGGTTCAGGCAATGTCTTCGTTTTCTCAACCGAATACAGGGGCTATTTCTCAGGATTCTTCTTTATCCGGAGGATTTAAGGAAACCGTATCAAAATTATGGCAGGCCCGGACTTGATGCGATAACAAAAGGCTCCTGCGATTCGTTTCAACGATCGCAAGGGGATTGCTTTTCACGTCGCGTTCGGTTAAAAAGCCTCTGGAAACGGGGGCTTTTTATTTTGGAAAAACAATATGCTGATCATCAATATTAACGGGCCGATCAATGCGGGGAAATCAACGGTCTGCCGGCTGTTGGCAAAGGATTTGCCGGATTGTTTGTTCATAGAAGTCGACGATTTGCTGTCCGACACGGAACAAGAAACGCCGGAATTGGATTTTATGGGCGGAATTATGGAACGCTTGCGGCGTTTGGATCGTCAAATCGCAGCTGAAAAAAAATCCGCCCGGCACCGGATAATCCTGTTTGCTTATCCGATGACAAAAGACAATTACCGTCGCTGGAAAAAATTTGAAGACGTTCAGACAAAGTTTGTCAATATAACGTTATCGCCGACGCTTTCCGCCTGCCTGACCGACCGGGGAAACAGAGTGTTGGACGACTGGGAAAAAAAGCG
Organism: Alphaproteobacteria bacterium; assembly: GCA_021639925.1. Taxonomy (GTDB): domain Bacteria; phylum Pseudomonadota; class Alphaproteobacteria; order CAAGCB01; family CAG-977; genus UBA11549. Next base: position 1,915 of record JAJXEL010000176.1, read on the forward strand.
TATCAGACAAATGTATGATGAAAAGTACCATTGTCCGGAACAATCGGATCTGATTATTGACAATACGGAACAGACGCCGGAACAGACAGTTGAAAAAATTATAAGATTTTTAAAAAAAATAAAGCCTTTCTGTTTTTAGAAAGGCTTTATTTTTTAATTTATCTGCAAAAGCCGATGCCGTCATAAGCAGGAGTATTCCCCGTAGCGCTGTCATACAAACGTTTACCTGTCGGGCAAGAAGTACAATAGCCTTCCCACGAGACATCGGAACAGGTTTCGCATGAACTATGGCATGCTGCGCAGGCATAGCCGCCTTTTAATATATATCCGGTTTTACATGTAATTGTATTTTTGGAACAAACCGAAGCATTCGGATCGCATGTAATACAGGAATTACCGGCAGGACCATACCATTGCCCGGAACAGCAATTCGGATATGTCCCGCAAGTCGGTCCGTTACATTTCATGCATTTGATGTTTGGCCCCTGATCTGCGCGAGAATAAGAACTGGGCGGGTTACAGGTATTTTCACTTGTATAAACTCTTGTATATCCTTCAGGGCAAGATTTTTCAACGCATTTCCCGCAGATTCTTCCCTTTCCGTCTGTTCCGCTGGAAGAATAATCATAATCGTACTGTGTCAATTCTTCATTTGTACAATCCTCCTTCCCTGCCGTATATCCTGCAGGGCAGGATTTTTCAACACACATTCCGCAGTTTGAGTTTGTCACTTTAGCCAGAGTATATCCTTCAGGACACGAAGTTAAATCTGCCGTATATCCGCTTGTACAAACAGAACATTTTTGAGCATTACACTTTGAACAAGGGCCGTATTTATATCCGCATGCAATACAATGAGATTCCGATCCCGGCATGGTTTCTGTTTCAGAATAATAAGAGTTTTCCGGACAAGAAATCACGCAACCGTCATGACGGTCATTTTCGGCATAACCGCTGTCGCAGGTAAATGTTTTTCCGTTGCAATCGGCTTTTTCCGGGCAAACCAGGCATAAATTATCGTTTAGATATCTGTCGGATTCACACAAAAAACATTGCCCTGTTGTTGTGTCGCAACTTAAACAATTCGGGTCGCATTCTTTTTGAGGCAATTCGTTTTTTCCCGTATTGTAAGAAGATAAGAGATTATTTGATTTAACAGACGAACGTCCCAGTTTGACGGCTTTCGCCAATGAAAAAGAATCATCAATTCTTAAAAAACTTTTCGAATATCCTGTAAATGGAAAAAAAACAGCAAAGGAATATAAAAAGATAAGTTGTTTTTCTCATAGCTATACCCTCCTTGTAATAAAATTGCTCTTTTTGCTATTATTAAGCGAATAAAAGACCTATTCTATAA
>JAJXEL010000031.1 GCA_021639925.1 Alphaproteobacteria bacterium
CGCTGGAACCGCCCGTCGGCAGCGGCCCGTATAAAGTCGCCGGATTTGAAACGGGACGTTATGTTGTTTATGAACGCGATCCGGATTATTGGGCCAAAGATCTGCCGCCGGTCAGGGGGTTTTATAATTTTGATAAAATCCGTTACGATTATTACCGCGACGCGACGGTCGCCGTGGAAGGATTTAAATCCGGCGCGTTTGATTTGCGGGTGGAAAACGAAGCCAAAAAGTGGGTGTCGGCCTATGAAGGATTTTCCGAAAAAAACGGAATGATCAAAAAAAACTTTAATCATTCTCTGCCTTCCGGTATGCAGGGTTTTGTTTTCAATACCCGCCGCGCGATTTTCGCTGACAGGCGTGTACGGCAGGCTCTGGGACTGGCGTTTGACTTTGAATGGTCCAATAAAAACCTGTTTTACGGATTATATAAAAGGACGCAGAGCTATTTTGACAATTCGGACATGGCGGCCAAAGGATTGCCGAAAGGCGAAGAACTGAAATTATTAAACAAATACCGCGACCGGCTGCCGCCCGAAGTTTTCACCCGGCCGTTTTCGCTGGAAAAAACGTCCGGCGACGGCAATATCCGCCCGCAGCTGGAAAAGGCTTTTAAATTGCTGGAAGAAGCCGGCTGGACAGTCCGGGACGGCGTGTTGAAAAATGAAAAAGGCGATCCGTTCCGGTTTGAAATTTTGATTGATTCGGCGTCTTCGTCCGCCTGGGAACGGATTGCTCTGCCTTATATCCGCAACCTCAAACGCTTAGGCGTCGAAGCCGTTTTGCGCGCGGTGGATACGACTCAGTATAAAAACCGGACGGATTCTTATGATTACGACATGATCGTCAATATTTGGGGGCAATCGACCTCGCCGGGCAATGAACAGCGTTATTTCTGGGGATCCGCCGCGGCCGATATGAACGGATCGCAAAATTATGCCGGTATAAAAAATCCCGTCGTTGACGAGTTGATTGAAGAAATTATCGAAGCGCCCGATCGTAAAAAACTGGTCGCGGCGGTTAAGGCGCTGGATCGCGTTTTATTGTGGGAACATTACGTTGTGCCGCATTGGTTCGTTCCTTCGGTGCGTTTGGTCTATTGGAATAAATTCGGTATTCCGGACGATTCCGTTATGAAAGGCGTTCAATTAATGACTTGGTGGATTGATCCGCAAAAAGAACGGACGCTGCGTCTGTTGCGCAAAAAAGAACAGGACAAAGCTCTGGCCGACAGAAAAACGGTTTTTCAGCGGTTAAAGGAGTGGTTTTAAATGTTTCGGTATTTTTTACGCCGTCTGGCCTTAATTCCTTTAACGCTGTTCGGCATTATGGCGGTGAATTTTTTGTTTGTCCAACTGGCGCCCGGCGGGCCTGTGGAACAGGTGATTGCGAAATTGCAAAACGGAGCGGGATCGGCGGCGGCCAAGATCGGCGGCGCCGCCGGCGCGGAAGGCGGCATGATCGGCGCGCAGGCCGGCCGACAGGATTATGCCGTGCAGTCGAAATACCGCGGGGCGCAGGGGCTGGATCCCGCTTTGATCAAAGAATTGGAAACGCAGTTCGGTTTTGACAAACCTTTACATGTCCGTTTCTTTGGCATGATTAAAAACTATCTGTTTTTTGATTTCGGCAAAAGTTTTTACCGCGATACGCCCGTAACGCAGCTGATTTTGGAAAAAATGCCGGTTTCCGTTTCGCTGGGGGTGTGGACGACTTTGATTATTTATCTGGTATCCGTTCCTTTGGGAATAGCCAAAGCCGTCCGGGACGGATCGAAATTTGACGCCGTTTCCAGCTGGGCGATTATTATCGGCTATGCCGTGCCGGCTTTTTTGTTCGCAATGCTGCTGATCGTTTTGTTCTGCGGCGGCAGGTATTTCAGCTGGTTTCCTTTGCGCGGACTGATATCCGAAAACTGGGACCAGATGGGGACGTTTGATAAAATCAAGGATTATTTTTGGCATCTGGCCATGCCGGTTTGCGCTATGGTCGCCGGCGGTTTTGCGGGATTGACGATGCTGACGAAAAATTCGTTTATGGAAGAAATTTCAAAACAGTATGTTTTGACGGCCAAAGCCAAAGGGCTGGACAACACGGCGGTTTTGTACGGTCATGTGTTCAGAAACGCCATGCTGATTGTTCTGGCGGGGTTCCCTGCCGTTTTGGTCGGCATGCTGTTTACGGGATCTGTTTTGATCGAAGTGATTTTTTCGCTTGACGGGCTGGGGCTGCTGGGATTTGAAGCCGTCGTAACGCGCGATTATCCGGTTATTTTCGGAACGCTGTATATTTTCGGGCTGATCGGGCTTTTGCTGAATCTGGCCGGCGATATGACCTATCATCTGGTTGATCCCCGCATTGATTTCGGAGGCCGCCATGAATGAACGTTCCCGTGAGCGCTGGCGGAAATTCAAAGCCAATAAACGCGGCTATTACGCTTTTATCCTGTTTTGTTTTATTTTGGTTTTTGTTTCGGCGGCCGATTTTATCGCCAATGACAAACCGCTGGTCGTTCGTTATGACGGGCAGTGGTATTTCCCGATTTTAAAGGAATATCCCGAAACCGTTTTCGGCGGATCGTTTAAAACGGCGGCGGATTTCAGGGATCCCTATGTGCAAAATAAAATCAATGAAAAGGGATTTTATATTATGCCGCCCGTTCCTTTCAGCTATGATACGGTCAATTATAATCTGCCGTCGCCGGCGCCGTCCGCGCCCGGCGCGGAAAACTGGCTGGGGACGGACGATCTGGGGCGCGATGTTTTGGCCCGGCTGATTTACGGGCTGCGCTCCTCTTTGCTGTTCGGGCTGATTTTAACGGCGGTTTCTTCGGCAATCGGTGTTTTCGCCGGCGCCGTTCAGGGATATTTCGGCGGTAAAGTCGATTTGTTTGCCCAGCGTTTTTTGGAAATATGGGGATCTTTGCCCCAGCTGTTTGTGCTGATTATCGTGTCCAGCATTATTGCGCCGGGGTTTTGGACGCTGCTGTTTGTTTTATTGCTGTTTTCGTGGACGGCGCTGGTTCCCGTCGTGCGGGCGGAATTTCTGCGCGCCCGGAATTTCGATTATGTCAAAGCCGCTTATGCTTTGGGCGTGCCTGATTTTACGATTATATTTAAACACGTTTTCCCCAATGCCATGGTGGCGACGCTGACCTATCTGCCGTTTATTTTATCCGGAGCAGTCGTGTCTTTAACGGCGCTGGATTTTTTGGGGTTCGGTATGCCGCCGGGATCGCCGTCTTTGGGTGATTTGGTGCGTCAGGGCAAAGAAAACCTGCAAGCGCCGTGGCTGGCCGCTTGCGCTTTCGCTGCGCTGGCCTTTTTGCTGACCGTGCTGGTTTTTATCGGGGAAGCCGTACGCGACGCTTTTGATCCGAGGAAAAATAAATGACTTTGCTGTCCGTTCAAAATTTAAGCGTGCGTTTCGGGCAAAACCCGCCGGTCGTCAACGGCGTTTCTTTTCAGATTGCCAAAGGCGAAACGCTGGCTTTGGTCGGTGAAAGCGGATCGGGAAAATCGGTTACGGCGCTGTCGGTTATGCAGCTGCTGGATTATCCGTATGCGTCCCACCCGTCGGGATCAATCAAGTTTAACGGCCGCGAACTGATCGGCGCGGACGAATATACGCTGCGCGATTTTCGCGGCAACCGGGCGGCTATGATTTTTCAGGAACCGATGACTTCGCTTAATCCGCTGCATACGATCAAAAAACAGGTGGCGGAAACGATGATTCTGCATGCCGGGCCGGCAAAAGACGAAGCGGCGCAGCGGGTCAGGGAATTACTGGAACTGGTCGGTCTGCGTGACGCCGGCCGCCGTTTGGACGCTTTGCCGCATGAACTGTCCGGCGGCGAACGCCAGCGCGTTATGATCGCCATGGCTTTGGCGAACAACCCCGATCTGCTGATCGCCGACGAACCGACGACGGCTTTGGACGTGACGGTGCAGGCGCAGATTTTGGATTTGCTTGCTTCTTTGCAAAAACGGCTGGGGCTGGCCGTATTGTTTATTTCGCATGATCTGGACGTTGTGGCGCGGGTGGCGTCGCGCGTATGCGTAATGAAGGACGGGCAAATCGTTGAAAGCGGAACGACGCAGACCGTTTTGAAAAATCCGGCGCATACGTATACGAAAATACTGGCGGCTTCCAAACCGTCCGGAAATCCTGTCCGCTGCGCGCCGGACGCGCCCGAATTGGTCAGGGCGGAAAATGTAAAAGTTTCTTTCGCGCTTAAAAAAACTTTTTTTGGCCGGACGCTGACGGAATTAAACGCGGTTGACGGCGTGAACCTGACAATTAAGGAAGGGCAGGCCGTCGGTCTGGTCGGCGAAAGTGGATCAGGAAAATCAACGCTGGGATTTTCTTTGTTAAAATTGCAAAAATCTGCCGGGAAGATTATTTTTAACGGAACGGACATATCGGATTTAAAAGGCGAAAAACTGCGCCGGTTAAGAACGCAGATGCAGATTGTTTTTCAGGATCCTTATTCTTCGCTCAGTCCGCGGTTGACGGTGGAACAAATTGTTGCGGAAGGATTGACCGTTCACCAGCGCGATTTAACGGCGGATCAGAAAAAAACGCTGATCAGACGGGCGGTGGAAGACGTCGGCCTGTCAACCGATATTTTAAACCGCTATCCGAACATGTTTTCGGGCGGCCAGCGTCAAAGAATCGCTTTGGCGCGGGCTTTGGTTTTGCGTCCGCGCCTGATTGTTCTGGACGAACCGACCAGCGCTTTGGACGTTACCGTGCAGGCGCAGATGATAGAGCTTTTGAAAAATCTGCAAAAACAGTATAAGATGGCATATCTGTTCATCAGTCACGATATGCGCGTGGTCAGGGCTTTGGCCGAATATCTCTATGTGATGAAGGACGGCCGGATTGTCGAATCGGGTGAAAATCCCGATTTATTCGAAACGCCGCAGCAGCCGTATACGCAAAAATTAATGGCTGCCGCGTTTGATTTTTAACGGATAAGGAAAAAAATGACACAGGAAAATGAAGATTTAAAAGATACCGTTCTTCAACGCGTTTTCGGCGACGAAGCGCTGATGGGCGTTAATGTTGACTTGTCCGTTGTTTTAGGGCGGACTTTGCTGCGTGTTTACCAGTTGTTGAAATTGGGACGCGGTGCCGTTGTCGAGCTTAACCAGCTGTTAAACGAACCTGTGGAGATTCTGGCAAACGAAATTCCGATCGCCAAAGGGGAAATTATTGTCACGGACGAAGGATATATCGGCGTTAAAATTACCGATTTGATGATTTCCCGCAAAGGATCGGGCGGTTCGCTGATCAGCAAATCGGCCGTCGGTTCTTTTGGCAAATAATTAATCGGAATTTGTTTGCGTTTCAAACGTTTGCGCGCGCAGCGATTTGATGCGTCGGCACAGCGATTTGATAATATTTTTCCCCAACGCTTTATGTTCGTTCATTAACCGGTAAAGTGCCGGGCCTGAAATTTTAAACAAAGTCGTGTCTTCCAAAGCGGTAACGGTGACGTCGGCTGGGGCGGGGTCCAAAGCCGTTAATTCGCCGAAAACGTCCAAAGCGTTATATTCCCGTACCGTTGTTCCGTTTTTGTGGAAACGGATTTGTCCCTGCAAAATAATATACATATCGTTCCAGGCTTCCCCTTCGCGGATCAGATCCGTACCGATCATAACGGTAATTTCTTCGCTGGCCGCAATAATGTCGGACAGGGTTGCTTCGGGTATGCCGGCAAACAACGGCACATCTTTTAAAATTAAGACTTTTTCAAGCGTTAATCGCATAACAGATACTCCTTAGAAAATAATTTTTCCTCTGCCGTCGGTTATAAAACGGGCGATGCGGGCGACAGGGGCGGACGGATCAGACAAACAAACGGCGATCAGGCGGGCGGCTTCTTCGTGCGGCAGGATTGCTCCGATTGCCCAGACGGCCGTTTCACGGATAATCGGGTCGGAAGCGGACAATAAACCGACCAGCCCGTCGACAGACGATCTGTCCTGAAGCTGTCCGGCGGCATAAGCCGCGCAGGCTTTTGTCCATTCGGTCAATTCGCCGCCGGGAGACGCCAGAATATCGTGAATGTATCCTTCAACGGATAAAACGGGCGGATAAAAATGCGGCCGCAGCAAAGCCAGCTGTTGTTTGACGGTTTTATTTTCGAATAAAGGCAGGCATAACGTTCTGAGTTCGTCGGATAGAATTTTATCGACGATTTTTACCGCCGCTTCATTTTCTTTTTCCGCCGCGCTGTTTTTATTCAGCAGATCTTTGATCGCTTCGGACGGTTGTAATAACGCCAGCAAAAACAGAATACGTTCCTTGATGTATTGTATTTCTCCGTTCAAAGCGGATTTTACAATTTCCAAAGAATAAGAAGACTTGTCCGTTTTGTCTTTGTCAAAAACGCTGATCGCGGCCAGAATGCCCGCCGCCGTTTCGATTTCGTCGTAAAGGCACAGGCGGACGGTATTGACTTCTTTTCCGGACGCCTTGAACCCGGATAAAACCAAAGCTCTGATAATATTGTAACGAATCCGCCGGTCTTCAATCCGGATATGCTTGAACAAAAAGCTTTCCGATTCGGGCGAAACAATTTTAGAAACAATATGAACCAGCAAAATACGGAATTGGATCGGATAATCGTTGTTCAGCAGTATTTTTTCAATTTCGGGAAAAGCCTTTTCGCCAAATTGCAGCAATACCGTGATGCCGTCTTCGCGCAATTCGGGAAATCTGAACGTTTCCATAATGGCCGGCAACAATTTCCGGTTCTGCAGTCTGCCTGCTGCGAATAAAGCGACTTGGCATACGTCCTGGTCATCATCGTTCAACAGGTGTATTAACGGGCGGTAAAAGGCCGGATTCCCCGCGCAGCCCAGCACTACGGCCGCCATCTGCCGGTCTGCCGGATCGGTGGAAGCCGCCAGCGCCGCCGTTCGTTCAATCGCGGTAAACACGCCTTCATGTCCCGCGGCGATCAATCCTGTCAAAGCGCCTTCACGCATGTCGGGATCGTCAATCAGTCCGATCGCTTTTTCGCGCGCGGCGTCGTCGCCCAGGTGGCACATAACGCGCAAAGCCATTCGCCGCACTTCAAAACTGTTGTCTTTATCGGCCAATTCCTCCACTTCTTTAAGCGCGGACGAAAAACCCAGCTGTTCAATTTTTGTCAAAGCGTACAGGCGGACGTCTTCGTTTTTATGATGCAGAGCCTGCCTTAATTTTACGGGAAAGAGGGCGCTTTGCGCTTCTTCAATAATACGCAGGGTATATAAGACTTCCTGCGTACGGCCGCTGTCCAGATTTTTTTCCAGGAAACGGGCGACTCTTTTTCCTGTCAGCAGCAGCCGTCCGCCGCGCCACAAATGCGTTTTTAATATGTTTAAAATCAAACGCAGGTATACTTGCCGCAAAGTCAATATAAAGCCTGAAACAACAACGGCCAGCCCCGCCATAAAATAAATCAGGTTTTGTTCCGTCAGCCGGCTTTCGGCATACCATACGAACGCCCCGCACAAAGCCAAAGCAGCCGGTTCGACAACGGATTTGCGCAGTATTGTCGCCCTGAAGCCCGACCGCTGGGAAACGGCCAGAGGGATCGTTTGCAGCGTTGTTTCTTTCGCTTCGCCCGCGGCCAGTTCCAAAACGGACTTCCCCGCAACAATCAGGCCGAAGATCGAAAACCACCCTCCGGCCGCCGCAAATACCAACGCTGCGGGAATCAGATACAGCAAAGCAAAAAAAGAAATTTTCCCTTTGCCGAAAAGAAACAACGCGCCGGCGGTTAAAAGGGCCGTTAAAGCAAATACGCCGGCATATACGTTTGTAATCGTTCCGTCCTGCCCGCCGGCCGACCATGCGGTCGCGCTTAAGAAATAGTAATTAAAGATACCCGCGGCAAAAAACAGCAGCCCCGATACGATAAAGAAATAAAGCGAAAGTTCTTTTTGCCGGGAATTGTTGCCGCTGCGTTTGATTTTTTGTTTTTTAAAGGCAAAATTCCCCCTGATCGGCGCAGATCCGTTGTCGATTAATATTTTCAGGACAAATGCGGCGGCAAAACCGGAAACGGCGGCCCATAAAATTAAGTGTCCGGCAAATTCGTCCGCCGTCAGTCCGATTATTCCCGCCGCGCATAAAACGGCGAAAGCCTGGGCCGTTAAAACGGACAACAGCGTTTTGGGCCGGCCGTTAAAAATGCCGAAACGGAATGCGACGATCCAAAATGTTATTTCCGCAATGATTTTAAATCCTTCTTTCCAAACCATAACGCCGGCGCTCAACACGGGAGCGTTCATAAACGTCAAAGCCAGATAAAAGATCAGCGAAACAATGGAAACGGCAAATAGAATAACGGCCGGGGCGCGGGGATTTTTTTCCTTCGGCGCGGACAATGCCGGCCAAATCAAAAAAGTCAGCGCGGCCGTCGCTATAAAGACCTGCGCGATTTTTTGGCCCGAATAAGCGTTTAAAAACAGCACGGAAGCGCCGGCGTCCATTAAAATAACGGCGAAGGTTTTTAAAAATGAACATAAAACCAGCAAAACGACAGGCAGAGTATCCTGTACCGAAAGATAAATGCCGGCCCCTAATTTTTTTGCGCGAGCCATCAGACCTCCTTTCCCGTCAGTCCCATCAGGGACCGGGCGTAATCTTGTGCTTTAAACGGTTGTAAATCGGTAATTTGTTCCCCGACGCCGATCAGATAAACCGGCAGCTTGAATTCGTCGGCCAGCGCGATTGTCACGCCGCCTTTGGCCGTGCCGTCCAATTTGGTCAGGACCAGACCCGTTACGGGAATCATTTCGGAAAAAATTTTCACCTGGGAATGGGCGTTTTGGCCGACGGTCGCGTCCAAAACCTGTAAACAGGCATGCGGCGCGTCGGGGATTTGTTTTTTGATAATACGGATAATTTTTTGCAGTTCTTCCATCAGTTCCGATTTGTTCTGCAGCCGTCCGGCCGTATCAATAAACAAAACGTCATCGTTGTTTTTCCGCGCTTCGGCCAACGCGTCGAACACCAGCCCCGCGGCGTCGGCTCCGGTCGGGCGGGACACAACGGGACACCCCGTGCGTTCCCCCCAGACTTTTAACTGTTCAACCGCCGCCGCCCTGAACGTGTCCGCCGCGGCGAAGCGGACTTTTAATCCTTTGGCTTTTAATTGATAAGCCAGTTTGCCGATCGTTGTCGTTTTGCCCGCGCCGTTGACGCCCGCCATCAAAATGACAAACGGTTTTTTGTCCGGGTCGATTTTTAATTCCTGCGCGTAAAGTTCCAGTTTCGCGGCGATTTTATCGGCGAAAAACGAACGGACTTCTTCGGAATCGACTTCTTTGTCAAATTTTTCTTTCGCCAGTTCCGCCGTTAACGCCGCCGCCGTTTTAGTGCCGACGTCCGCCATGATCAACAGGTCTTCCAGATCGTTCAGCGTTTCCCGGTCAAGCTTTTTTTTGGTTAACAAGCCGCCGATTCCTGAAACCAGAGGCGCGGCGGTGCGCGACAATCCCTGCTTTATACGTTCAAACCAGCCTGACATTTTAAAGAACGCTCCCTTCAAAAATACCTGTTTGCATAATACCCGTCAGCCGTACGGGAATAAAGTCCCCGGCTTTGAAATCGCCGTTGACACGCACGGGCAGATAATGTTCGCACAATCCTTTTTGGTCTGTTTCGTACAAGACGACGGCCGTTTGCCCTATTTTGCCCCGCATATATTCAAAAAGCAAGCGTTCTCCCTCCGCCCTCAGCCTCTTCGCGCGTTCTTTGCGCGCGGGGACGGGGACCTGCGGCATTTTGGCCGCCGGCGTTCCGGGACGCGCGGAGTACGGAAAAACGTGCAGATGCGTTATGCCGGCCGTTTTAACCAGGTCAAGCGTGTTGTTGAACATCGCTTCGGTTTCTGTCGGAAATCCCGTGATAAAATCCGCCCCGAAAACAATATCCGGCCGCACCGCGCGCAATTTTTGGCATAAATCCAGAATATTTTCGCGCGTGTGCCGGCGGGCCATGCGTTTTAAAATCATGTTGTCGCCGGACTGGGCGGACAAATGAACGTGCGGCTGTAAAACGTTCGACTGCGCGAACAAAGCGATCAGATCGTCATGCACGCACGCCGGGTCAAGCGATCCTAAACGCAGCCTCTTCAACCCGCCGATTTTTGTCAAAGCTTCAACCAGTTCCGCAAAATGGGGGTAATCCGTAATATCGACGCCGGTCAGCCCGATTTCGGCGTATCCCTGATCGACAAGCTTTCGGGCATGATGCAGAATTTTTTGCGCCGGCAGATAAGAGCTTTTACCGCGCGCCTGCGGGACGATGCAGAATGTGCAGCGGTTGTCGCAGCCCTGCTGAATTTGGATAAAAGCGCGGCACCGCCCGTCAAAAAAGACGGGTTCCGGCGGTTCAAAATCGACGGGGTCGTCGATTCCGGCGGCCAGAACGGCGGGCTTTTCCGGTTTGAAGTTTTCGGCATTGAGCTTTTCGCGGTTGCCCAAAACGCGGTCGACTTCGGGCATTTGCGCGTAAATTTCGGGGTGAACCTGGGCGGCGCAGCCGGTAACGACCAGACAGGCGTCCGGGTGTTCGCGGCGCAGTTTTCTGATCGCCTGCCGGCACTGACGTTCGGCTTCGCCCGTTACCGCGCAGGTGTTGACGATAATAATATTGTCCGCCAGCCCCTGCAATTCCTGCATGGCGGCGGATTCGTAAGCGTTTAAACGGCAGCCGAAAGTAATGATTTGCGCTGGCATGACATATCCTGAACTTTTTACGGTAACTTAACAAAAAATATATCGGGGAGCAAATGTTTGCCGTCAAAATTTTTCTTTTTTGTTTTTGCGCGTGAAAAAGAGTCTTTCTTTGTTGACTCTTTGACTGCAAAAGGGTATACAAACCTTGTTTTCATAAAGGTTTTAACAGCCTTATGCCTCTAAGGAGGTCCGTCTGCCGGTGAAGGTACGCTCACAGACGCCTTTTTTGTGTGTATAAGGAAGACAGAGGAAAAATGTTCGATACTTTGGCAGAAAAATTAGGCGGCGTGTTTGACCGCCTGTCGCGCCGGGGGGCTTTGACGGAAGCCAACGTCGACGAAGCGATGCGCGAAATCCGCGTCGCTTTGCTGGAGGCCGACGTCGCTTTGCCGGTGGTGAAGGATTTTATCGCCAAAGTCCGCGAGCAGGCTGTCGGCCAGGCTGTGATTAAGTCCGTCACGCCGTCGCAGATGGTCGTGAAAATCGTTAACGACGCTCTGGTCGAAATGCTGGGCGGCGAAAATGCCGCGCTGGATCTGGCGGCCGTTCCGCCCGTGCCGGTTTTGATGGTCGGTCTGCAGGGATCGGGAAAAACGACGACTTCGGCCAAACTGGCTTTGCGTCTGAAAAAGGAAAAAAAGAAAGTCCTGCTGGCGTCTTTGGACATTTACCGTCCGGCGGCGCAGGAACAGCTGGCCCAGCTGGGCGGGCAGATTGATGTTGATACTTTGCCGGTCATTATCGGGGAAAAACCGAAGGCGATCGCTTCGCGCGCGATGACCGAAGGGCGCAAAGGCGGCTATGACGTTGTTATTCTGGATACGGCGGGCCGGCTGCACATTGATCTGGAAATGATGGGCGAAGTCGCTGAAATCCGTTCGCTGGTTCAGCCGAAAGAAACGCTTTTGGTCGTTGACGCTCTGGCCGGCCAGGACGCGGTGAACATTGCGCGCGAATTTAACGAAAAAATCGGCGTGACCGGTATTGTTTTGACCCGTATCGACGGCGATTCGCGCGGCGGCGCGGCTTTGTCGATGCGCGCGGTGACGGGTAAGCCGATCAAGTTTTTAGGCGCTGGCGAAAAGGTTGAAGCGCTGGAACCGTTCCACCCCGACCGCCTGGCCGGACGCATTTTGGGAATGGGCGACGTTGTTTCTTTGGTAGAAACGGCGGCGGAAAAAATGGACAAGGACGAAGCGGAACGCGTCGCCAAGCGTATGATGGACGGCCGCTTTGATTTAAACGACATGTTGTCCCAGCTGCGCCAGATGCAGAAAATGGGCGATTTAAAAGGGCTGCTGGGCATGCTGCCGGGAATCGGCAAATTCAAAGCGCAGCTGGACGCGGCCAAAATCGACAATAAAGTTTTTAAACGGCAGGAGGCGATCATTCTTTCCATGACGCCCCGGGAACGCCGGAATCCGGACATCATCAAGGCGGCGCGTAAAAAACGCATTGCCGCCGGATGCGGTTTGTCCGTTCAGGACGTCAACAAACTGTTGAAGCAGTATGAACAAATCGCGGAAGTGATGAAAAAGATGAAAAAAATGGGAAAGCGGGGACTGTTCGGGGGTCTGCCCGGCGGTTTCGGCGGCGGAACGGGCGGTATGGGGGGATTCCCTCCGTTCGGCGGTTTTCCGTCATAAATGCAGACATTGATTTTGATTTAAGTGAGGTAACTAAATATGTCAGTTCGTATCAGACTTGCCCGCGGCGGATCGAAAGGGGCTCCTTTTCATAAAATCGTCGTGGCTGACCAGCGCGCGCCGCGTGACGGCCGCTTTATTGAACGCGTCGGATCTTATAATCCGCTGCTGCCGGCGGAACATGCCGACCGCATCGTCGTCAAGGCCGACCGTGTAAAATATTGGCTGGGCGTCGGCGCCCAACCGACCGAACGCGTTGCGAAACTGTTGTCCAAAATGGGACTGTGCGCCGCGCCGGTCATTAACGAACGTCCGCAGAAATCTGCGCCGAAGGCAAAGGCTCAGGAACGCGCGAAGGCGAAGGCCGAAGCTGCCGCCGCCGCTGCCGAAGCGGCTGCCGCTCCTGCGGAAGAAACGGCGGAAGCTTAATTTCCTTTAGGAAAGAAGACGGCAATGACTGTTTGCGCGGAACGTAACAATTTGATTTGTGTGGGCGTCATTACGACGGTCCACGGCGTGCGCGGAAATGTCAAAGTCAAAAGCTTTACGCGAAACGCGGCTGATTTTGCCGGTTTCGGGCCATTGTGCGATGCGTCCGGCAGACGTTCTTTCAACGTTGAAATCGTCGGGGAAAGCAAAGGAGTTTTTCTGGCGCGGATCGACGGCGTAACGGACAGGACGGCGGCCGAAGCGCTGCGGGGGACGGAATTGTATGTTTCCCGCGACAAATTGCCTGAAACGGCGGAAAACGAGTTTTACTATGCCGATTTGATCGGCCTGACGGCAAAAACGCCGGACGGTAAAATTCTGGGACGGATCAAAGCTGTTTATAATTTCGGCGCGGGGGACATGCTGGAAATCGACGGGGTGGAAGACTTCGTTTCTTTTTCGCAGAAAAATGTGCCCGACGTTGATTTGAAAAATAAAACGGTAACGGTCTGCATGCCGCAAAGCGTTGAAGCGAAACCCGAAAAGCCGGAGTCGTAAAAATGTCTTTTTTTACGGCGAACGTGCTGACCGTTTTTCCCGAAATGTTTCCCGGTTATCTGGGGCATTCGTTGGCGGGAAAGGCTCTGGACGAAGGGGTGTGGACGCTGAACGTGACGAATATCCGCGATTTTGCGGCCGATCGTCATAAAACGGTGGACGATACGCCTTTCGGCGGCGGAGCGGGAATGGTCATGCGCCCCGATGTGCTGGGCAAAGCCGTAGAGGCAGTTCATCACGCGGGAACGCGTTTGATTTATTTTTCACCGCGCGGAACGCAGGTTTCGCAGAAAATGGTGGAAGAACTGGCAAATGAAGGCGAGGCGACTTTCCTTTGCGGCCGGTTTGAAGGAATAGACGAACGCGTGTTGGAAGCTTATCCGTTTGAAGAAGTCAGCTTGGGCGACTTTGTTCTTTCGGGGGGCGAACCGGCGGCTTTGGCGGTATTGGACGCGGTTGTGCGTTTGCTGCCCGGCGTAATGGGGTGCCGTGAATCTTTAAACGAGGAAAGCTTCAGCAACGGTTTGCTGGAATATCCGCAGTATACGCGTCCGGTCGAATGGAACGGGCGCACGGTGCCGGAAGTGTTAAGTTCCGGGCATCACGGACGGATTGCCGCGTGGCGTTTGTCACGGGCCGAAGAATTAACAAAACAGCGGCGGCCGGATTTGTGGAAAGCTTATCTGGAAACCGCAAAAAAGCGAGAGGATTAAAAAAATGGATTTGATTAAAACGCTCGAAAAAGAGCAGATGGAAAAACTGACGAAGAAAGAAGGTTTTCCTGAATTTAAAGCCGGCGACACGCTGCGCGTTCACGCGAAAGTGGTCGAAGGCGACCGCGAACGTATTCAGGTGTTTGAAGGCGTTTGCATCGCGCGCAAAAACGACGGGCTGAATTCGACGTTCACCGTTCGTAAAATTTCATTCGGCGAAGGCGTTGAACGCGTGTTCCCCGTTTATTCTCCGAACGTTGCCAAAGTGGAAGTTTCCCGCCGCGGTAAAGTCCGCCGCGCCAAGTTGTATTACCTCCGCAACCTGCGCGGTAAAGCGGCCCGTATCGCCGAAGTCAACGATACGGCGGCGAAATAATTTCTTTTTGCCTCTGGCTTTCGGAAAGGAAGCGGACTGTTTTCGGTCCGTCTTCCTTTCGGTAGGGCTGAAAGAATTTTTCCCGGTGCTTTTATTTTAAAGCATGCGGGCTTTTATTGTTTTTTGATTACTGGAGAAAACGCAATGGTAAAGGTTGCTGTTGTCGGCGCGACGGGAAATGTCGGACGCGAAATGCTGCAAACGCTGGCGCAAAGGGAATTCCCGGCGGACGAAGTTTTTGCCGTGGCTTCCGCGAAATCGGCCGGAAAAGAAGTTTCTTTCGGCGAAGACGCTGTTTTAAAAGTTCACGATCTGGACAAGTTTGATTTTTCAGGCGTTGACATTGCCCTGATGAGCGCGGGCGGTTCCGTTTCGGAAAAATATGCGCCGAAAATCGCGGCGGCCGGCTGTGTCGTGATTGACAATTCGTCGCAATGGCGTATGGATCCCGACGTTCCTTTGGTCGTGCCCGAAGTCAACCCCGAAGCGATTGCGGATTATAAAAAGAAAAACATTATTGCCAATCCGAATTGTTCGACGATTCAGATGGTTGTGCCTTTGGCCGCACTGCACAAAGCGTTTCATATCACGCGCGTTGTCGTAACGACGTATCAGTCGGTTTCCGGCGCGGGCAAAGCGGCGATGGACGAATTGTTTGATCAGACAAAGGGCATTTACTGGGGCGAAGAATTGTCCAAGACGCAGAATAAATTCCCCAAACAGATTGCGTTTAACGTTATTCCGCATATTGACGTTTTTCTGGACGACGGCGCGACGAAGGAAGAATGGAAAATGACGGCGGAAACCAAAAAGATTTTGGATCCGAAGATCAAAGTTCACGCCAACTGCGCGCGCGTTCCCGTTTTTATCGGCCATGCGGAATATGTCAATATCGAAACGCAAAAGGAAATTTCGGATAAGGACGCGACGTTTATTTTGAAAAAAACGCCGGGCGTGACGGTATTGGATACGCGCGAACCGGGCGGTTATCCGACGCAGGCCGAAGTGGCGGGCGAAGACGATGTTTTCGTTTCGCGTATTCGTTCGGATTCGACGGTGGACAACGGGCTGAGCTTTTGGTGCGTCGCGGATAATCTGCGCAAAGGCGCCGCTTTGAACGCCGTTCAGATCGCCGAAGTGCTGGTCCGGGATTATTTGAAATAATTTTTTGTATGATTAAAAAGCCCTGCGGAATATTTTCGCAGGGCTTTTATCGTTTTTTAACCGCAGCAGCATCGGTCTGATTTTATGACGGCGCTGAAACCTGTTTTACAGGAAACGTCCGAACACATTCCCAGGCATGTTTCTCCGGCTTTGCGGTAAGACGTATCGCAGCTGAAAGAAGAATCGCCGGGACAGACCGCGTTATCCGGACAGACCATGCATAAGTTGTTTTTCAGGTATCTGCCGGATTTGCATTTGGAACAAACGCCCGTCGTTTTGTCGCATGAAAGGCAGTTAGGATCGCAGTCCTTTGCCAGCGACGTTTCGGGGCGCAGAGAATTTAATCCGCCCGTTGAATAAGCGTTGCCGCGTCCCAGTTTGACCGCTTTGGCGACAACGAAGGCTTCGTTGTTTTTTAACGGCTGTTCCGCTTGTGCCGCCAAAGGAAAAAAGCAGGCAAGAATAAAAAATAAACAGATGTTTTTCATGGTCTATTCTCCTTTGTTTAAT
Organism: Alphaproteobacteria bacterium; assembly: GCA_021639925.1. Lineage (GTDB taxonomy): Bacteria > Pseudomonadota > Alphaproteobacteria > CAAGCB01 > CAG-977 > UBA11549. The sequence goes on from JAJXEL010000031.1 coordinate 16,139, forward strand.
CGGGTATACAGCAACAGCCGTCAGACGATTTTGTCGTATAAGGGGGACAGCTTGAAACGGTGTTTGTTTGCGCAACGCATTTGCCGCCGGACAATTCATAACCGTCGGCGCAAGCCGTGCAGACAGAGGCCGAACTGCATTCTGTGCAGTTTGACGGACAGCTGTAGCAGGAATATCCGCTGTAAGAGCTGCCGGATTTGTAATATCCTTTGTTACAGTTTAAATTAATGCCGTCCGTACATGTTCCGTTTGCCGGGCAGATTCGGCAGCTGTCATTTCCGTTATATCCTGTTGCGTAATAACCGCTTTCGCATTTTGTGCAAACGCCGACGCCTTGATCTCCTCCGCATAAAATGCAGTGAGGCCTGTAACAGGAATAACATACAGTGTGCTGCGTTGGATTAATATAGTCTCCGCTGTAACTTCTGGCCATTTCCCACCCGTATCCGTCGTTACATGTCGAACACAAATAACAGCCCGTGCCGTAAGCGGTACATGATTTGCAGTTATTGACTCCGGCTTGACAGGCTGCGGCAGTTGAATAGGAGCATTTATAACAGACGCCGTCCACCAGCCGGTACCCCGAATAACATTCGGTGCAGGAGGTCGAAGTTGATCCGCACTTTTTACAGCCTGTTTTGCAACTTGTGGTTCCTGTATTGTCAATAACGCCGCCCTGACATTTATAACAACCGCCGTAATATCCTAAAGAGCAAGTCCCCGAACAGCTGGCGTTGCAGGCATCGAGCGTCATCGTCGAATCCTGGGCGCAGCATTCTTCCTGCGTCATGTTCGCCGGACAGATGGCCCTGGAATATCCCTGCTGCGGCCAAAGGAAAAACATTAAATAAATAAAGACATATTTCATAATACCCTCCCTGGTTAAAGTCAGATAAAACTATTTTTAAT
>JAJXEL010000032.1:0-6826 GCA_021639925.1 Alphaproteobacteria bacterium
AAGGTATGAATACTCGGTTCTAATAGTATCAACAGACTTGGATCAAAATTTTTATGGGACTTGTTGTACAAAAATTCGGCGGTACGTCCGTCGGCGATACGGACCGCATTAAAAACGTCGCTTTGAAAGTTAAAGCGGAAGTCGATGCGGGAAATCAGGTCGTTGTCGTTGTTTCCGCAATGGCCGGCGTAACCAACCAGCTAGTAAAATATTGTCAGGAAATAACGCCGGACTATAACCTGGAAGAATACGACGTCGTCGTTTCGACAGGCGAACAGGTGACGATCGGCCTTTTGGCCATGGCGCTGCAGGCGGCCGGAATTCCGGCGCGTTCGTGGACGGGCTGGCAGGTGCCCGTTTTAACCGACGACGCAGCGTCCAAAGCCAGAATTAATCAGATAGACGTGGCCGGGCTGCAGGCTTGTCTGGCCGCGGGAATGGTTCCCGTTGTCGCCGGATTCCAGGGAATCAACGACCGGGGACGCATTACGACTTTGGGGCGCGGCGGATCGGATACGTCGGCCGTCGGGCTGGCCGCCGTGCTGAAGGCGGACCGGTGCGATATTTATACGGACGTTGACGGCGTTTACACGACAGACCCGCGGTTTGTTAAAAATGCCAGAAAGCTTGACCAAGTCACATATGAAGAAATGTTGGAAATGGCGTCGCTGGGGGCTAAGGTTCTGCAGACGCGTTCGGTTGAACTGGCGATGAAATACCGCGTTAATCTGCGCGTCGTATCCAGTTTTGAAAAAAATCCGGTCGGAACAACCATTTGCGATGAGGGAGATATCGTGGAAAAAGAAATTATCAGCGGCATTACGTGCAGCCGGGACGAAGCAAAAATCACGCTGGTCGGCGTGCAGGACAAACCGGGCGTTTCAGCCGCCGTTTTTAATGCGATGGCCGAAGCCAATATTTGTATCGACATGATCGTGCAAAGCGATTCGCCCGACGGAACGCATACGGATATGACGTTTACGCTGCCGGAATCGGATTTGCCGAAGGCTCTGGCCATTTTGGAAAAGAATAAAGACAGCGTGGGATACCGCAACATTATTTCCGATTCGGACTGTGCGAAGATTTCCCTGATCGGCGTCGGCATGCGCACACATACGGGAATTGCGCGCAAAATGTTTGAAGCTTTGTCCGAAAAAGGCATTAACGTGCAGACGATTTCGACGTCGGAAATTAAAATCAGCGTGCTGATTGCCGCCGAATATGCGGAATTGGCCGTTCGCGCTTTGCATAACGCGTTTCATTTGGAAAATAAGGAAAAATAAAATGCTGTCGAACGATGAGATTTTGAATGCGTTCTGGGAAAAAGGGCGTCAGTTTTTAAATACGCGTTATGCGATTATGGGCGGGGCGATGTCATGGATTTCCGAACATAACCTGGTTGCCGCGATTTCCAATGCGGGCGGATTCGGCGTGATTGCCGGCGGGGCGATGCCGCCGCAGGTGTTAAAAGACGAAATTGCCAAAACGGCCGCGCTGACCAAAAACAGTTTCGGCGTTAATCTGATCACCATGCACCCGCAGCTGGACGAATTGATTGACGTCTGTATCGAATCAAAAATCAGTCACGCTATTTTGGCCGGCGGGATTCCTTCGGCTCAGGCGATTAAAAAGTTAAAAGACGCAGGGATAAAAGTCATGTGTTTCGCTCCGGCTTTGGTGCTGGCCAAACGCATGATCAAATCCGGCGCGGACGCTTTGATTTTGGAAGGAACCGAAGCAGGCGGCCATATCGGTCCTGTCGCGACCAACATTTTGGCGCAGGAAATTTTGCCGCATGTTAAAGACGTGCCCGTATTTATTGCCGGCGGGATCGGTTCGGGCGAAATGATGGCGGCCTTTTTGGCTTTGGGGGCGTCCGGCTGCCAGCTGGGAACGCGTTTTGTCTGCGCGACGGAATGCATTGCTCACCCGAATTTTAAAAAGGCCTTTATCAGCGCCAATGCGCGCGACGCGGTTCCGACCGTGCAAATCGACGCGCGTTTCCCGGTGATTCCCGTACGCGCGATTGCCAACGAAGGCACCCGCCGCTTTATGGATTTCCAAATGGAAACGATTCAAAAATATCAGCGCGGCGAAATGGAATTAAAAGAAGCGCAGATGGCGATCGAACATTTCTGGGGCGGCGCTTTGCGCCGCGCGGTAATTGACGGCGATGTTGAAAACGGATCTTTGATGGCCGGGCAGAGTGTCGGGTTGGTCAAAGACGAAAAACCCGTTCAGGCGATTATTGACGATCTGGTAACGCAGGCGGCTGACGCTTTGCGCCAGTGGGGCCGTGTTCCGGCTTGATCTGATAAGGAAGACGATAATGACACAGGATAAAAAGGAAGAAAATATATCAGGCGGCGTTTCTAACGAAGGAACGCGGGAAACTGTCGGCGCTTTGCTGCGCAAAACGCGGCTGGCGAAAAAACAGGATCTGCGCGATATCGCTTCTTACCTGTGTATTCGTTATCAATTTTTGGAAGCGTTGGAAGAAGACCGTTATAAAGAGCTGCCGGGCGAAGCCTATGCCAACGGGTTTATCCGCAGTTATGCCGCTTATCTGGGGCTGGATCCCGCAGATGTTATCATGCGCTACAAACAGGAATTTTTCGCCCGTACCAGAGAAGAAGAACGCGGGCTGAATATGTCTGACGAAGAAACGGAAAATATGACTCCGGCGCCGAAGCTGTTGTTGTTTTCCTTGATTCTTCTGCTGGCGGCTTACGGATTGTGGCAGTCTTTTTCAGGGCAGGAAGAAACGCTGCCTCCGGCTGCCGGGGAAACCGCCGGATCCATTTCGGTTGTTGAAGAATCTTATCCGCTGCCGGAAGAAGCGGTTGAAACGGCAAAACCGCTTTCCGGCGCGGATTCGGAACCGGAAAGCGCCGCTGGCCGGCCTGTTGTTCCGCCGGTTCCGCCCGTAAAACCGGAATATCTGCCCGACGGGACGACAAACGAAGCCGCGCAGCCTTTGCCCGACGTGCCGGCGCAGCCTGTTCAGACGGAAACGGTTCCGGTTGAACCGGTTCCCGTACAGACGATCCGCGTTTACGGCCAGAAAAACTATAATCCCCGTCTGGTCCTGGTCGCCGCCGAAGAAACATGGGTTGAAATAACGCGCAATGAGAATGTTGTTTTTTCCCGTTTGCTGAATAAAGGCGACCGTTACCAGGTGTCTTCCCATAAACCGGAAGAGCTGTTTTTAAAAACGGGTAATGCCGGCGGGCTGGAAATATATTGTGACGGCAGCCTGACGCAGTCTTTGGGGCCGCGCGGCGCGTTGCGTTCGAATATCGCTCTGGTTCCCGACGATTTCGCCGCCAAAGTAGTTGAAAATATAGAATAGGTGAAAAATGAAAACGCCCGAGATTAAACGCCGCCGTTCCAGGCGGGTGTACGTCGGTTCGGTTGCCGTCGGCGACGGCGCGCCGGTTTCCGTCCAGTCCATGACAAATACGCCGACCGCGGACGTTGCGGCGACCGTGGCGCAGATCCGGTCGCTGGAGGCAGTGGGCGCGGATATTGTCCGCGTTTCCTGTCCGGACGAAGAATCCACGAAGGCTTTGAAAGAAATCGTCAGACAGGTCAAAGTGCCGATTGTTTCCGACATTCATTTTCATTATAAACGCGCGATCGAATCTGCCGAAGCCGGGGCCGCCTGTCTGCGCATTAATCCGGGAAATATCGGTTCGCCGGACCGTGTGCGCGACGTGATCAGGGCTGCCAAAGACTACAATTGTTCCATGCGGATCGGGGTCAACGGCGGATCTTTGGAAAAACATCTGTTGGAAAAGTACGGCGAACCGTGTGCCGAAGCGATGGTCGAAAGCGCTTTGGAACATGCTAAGATTTTAGAAGACAACGACTTTTTGAATTTCAAAATTTCCGTTAAATCTTCGGATACGTTAATGACGATGCAGGCTTACAGAATGTTGGCGGAAAAATGCGATTATCCGCTGCATCTGGGCGTGACGGAAGCCGGCGGCCTGCGTGCGGGAACGGTGAAATCGGCGCTGGGGATCGGGTCTTTGTTAATGGACGGGATCGGCGATACTTTGCGCGTTTCCCTAACGGCGGACGTGACCGAAGAAATCAAGGTCGGTTTTGAGATTTTAAGGACTTTGGGACTGCGGTATCACGGGGTTCGGCTGGTGTCTTGTCCGACATGTGCGCGCCGCGGCATCGACGTTGAAAAAGTGATCAAAGCGCTGGAAGTCCGGCTGGAACATATTTCGGAACCGTTAAAAATCGCCGTCATGGGCTGTGTCGTCAACGGTCCGGGCGAAGCGCGCGAAGCCGATATCGGCGTGTGCGGCGGCGGAAACGGCAAAGCATTGTTGTTTGTCGGCGGCGAACAAAAAGAACCGATCAACGCGGAAAACGCGGTTGATATTATTGCGGATCTGGCCGAAAAAATGGCCGCCGCCAAAGCAGGAGAAACAAAATGAAATTACAACCGGCCCGCGGGACGCGCGATATTTACGGCAAAGATCTGTCGGCTTTTTTATTTGTGGAAAATACGGCCAGAGATTTTGCCAAACGTTACGGATTCGGCGAAATCCAAACGCCGGTTTTTGAATCGACGGAAGTCTTTGCCCGCGGCGTCGGCGAAACGTCCGATATCGTTTCCAAGGAAATGTATACCTTTACCGACCGGGGCGGGGAAAGCTTTACACTGCGCCCCGAAGGCACTGCCGGCGTCGTCCGCGCTTTTATTTCCGAAGGCATGGAACAAAACCAGCCGGTCAAGCTGTTTTACGCCGGACCGATGTTTCGTTACGAACGCCCGCAAAAAGGCCGTTACCGCCAGCTGCATCAGGTCGGGGTGGAGGTTCTGGGGGCAACTGCGCCGCAGACCGACGTCGAAGTGTTATGCCTGGCCTGGGACTTTTTGTCGGCTTTGGGCTTGCAGCCTTTTATCCGGCTGGAGCTGAATACGCTGGGCGACGCCGAAAGCCGTGCCGCTTATCGTGAAGCTTTGGTTACTTACTTTGAACAGTATAAAGATCAGTTATCTGAAGACAGCCGTGTGCGCCTGGAAAAAAATCCGCTGCGTATTTTGGATTCCAAAGACGAAGGGGACAAAAAGATTGTCGAAAATGCTCCGGCGATGATTGATTATTTAAATGAAGACTCTCGCGCGTTTTTTGAAAACGTCAAAGCCGGCCTGACGGAAATGGGCATTCCTTTTGTCGTCAATCCCCGTTTGGTGCGCGGGTTGGATTATTACCGCCATACCGTTTTTGAATTTATAACGGATTCTTTGGGCGCGCAGGGAACGGTTCTGGGCGGGGGCCGTTATGACGGTCTGGTCGAAGAACTGGGTGGCCCGAAAACCGCCGGTATCGGATTCGGGGCGGGGATTGACCGTTTGTCCCTGTTGCTGCAGGAAACGGGAAAACAGCCGGCCGAACCGCGCCCCATAGCCGTTATTCCCGTCGGGGAAGACACTTTGCTGCCCGTTATGAAAATTGCGCATGATCTGCGCCAAAACGGATTTATCGTTGACATGGCTTATTCGGGCAATATGGGCAAGCGTATGAAAAAAGCCAATAAAATCAATGCCTGCGCCGCCGTGATCATGGGATCCGACGAATATGAAAAAGGCATTGTCACCGTGCGCGACCTGGATACGGGCGATCAAAGCGAAATCGCTTTTGCCGAATTAAACGCTTTTATGCAAAAATATAAGGAACAGCAAAGGAGTTAAATATGAGTTTTGAGGAAAAGCTGGACGTCGTTCTTGCCCGTCATGAAGAACTGGAAGCTTTGCTGGGGTCCGGCGACAGCGTTGACGGCGAAACGTTTGTCAAACTTTCCAAGGAACTGGCCGGCTTAAAGGAAATTGTCGCCGCTATTCATGATTACAAAAAAGTCCTGTCGGACATGGCCGGCGCGCAGGCTTTGCTGGACGATCCGGAAACGGACGACGAGATGCGTTCCATGGCGCATGATGAAATCTACGCCGCCAAAGAACAGCTGCCAGAACAGGAAAAACGGTTAAAGATCCTGTTGCTGCCCAAAAATGCCGTTGACGAAAAAAACGCGATTTTGGAAGTCCGCGCCGGCACCGGCGGAGAAGAGGCCGCTTTGTTTGCCGCGGAATTGTTTCGCATGTACGAACATTATGCCGCCGCCCAGGGCTGGAAATTTGAAATGTTGTCCGTTAACGATACCGGTATCGGCGGTTATAAGGAAGCTTCCGCCAGCATTACGGGCAAAAACGTTTTCGAACGTCTGAAATTCGAATCCGGCGTTCACCGTGTCCAGCGCGTTCCGGAAACGGAATCTTCCGGCCGTGTGCATACGTCTGCGGCGACGGTTGCCGTTTTGCCCGAAGCTGAAGAGGTTGACCTGAAAATTGATGAAAAGGATTTAAAGATTGACGTGTACCGCGCTTCCGGCGCCGGCGGCCAGCACGTCAATAAAACGGAATCCGCCGTGCGCATTACCCACATTCCGACGGGCTTTGTCGTCGCCTGCCAGGACGAACGGTCGCAGTTTAAAAACAAAGACCGCGCCATGCGGATTTTGCGTTCGCGTCTGTATGACATACAGCAGGAACAGCTGAACAAAGAACGCGCCGTCGACCGTAAAAATCAAGTCGGTTCCGGCGACCGTTCGGAACGTATCCGCACCTACAATTTCCCGCAGGGGCGAGTGACGGATCACCGGATTAACCTGACCCTTTACAAAATTGACGAAGTTATGAACGGCACGGCGTTAGATGAGATTATCGAAGCGTTGATTACAGAGGATCAGCTTTCCCGTTTATCCGAGTTGGATTGATTTTATGGGGCATCTGTGCGGTCGCTTCCGG
>JAJXEL010000032.1:6926-16996 GCA_021639925.1 Alphaproteobacteria bacterium
TGCTCGAATGCGCGCGTACGCGAAAGTACGCTTACGCTTCTGCGCTCCGGTTCTTTCTTCATCTGCCGCCCTAAAATCAATCCGTTTCATGGAATGGGGCATCTGTACGGTCGCTTCCGGTGCTCGAATGCGCGCGTACGCGAAAGTACGCTTACGCTTCTGCGCTCCGGTTCTTCCTTCATCTGCCGCCCTAAAATCAATCCGTTTCATGGAATGGGGCGTCTGTACGGTCGCTCCGGCGTTCGAATCTGCCTTGTCCGTTCAGGGGAGAATAAATGCGTATAAAAGAAATTCTGCCTGATTTGACCGCCCGTTTTGAATCGGCGGGAATTGAAGAGCCGGCAACGGACGCCCAGGCTTTGGTCGCTTTTGCAATCGGCAAAACGCCTGTTTTTCTGCGCATGAATCCCGATTTTGAAATCGAACCGGATCAGCTGGCCCAAATTAAAGATTTCGCCGCGCGGCGTTTAAAACGCGAACCTGTTTCAAAAATTACGCAAACGCGCGGGTTTTGGCGGCTGGATTTTAAAGTCACAAAAGATGTTCTTGATCCGCGTTCCGATTCCGAAACGCTGGTCGAAGAAGCGCTGAAACTTTTTCAGGATCGGTCTTTGCCTTTAAATATATTGGATCTGGGAACGGGATCGGGTTGTCTGGCGCAGGCGCTTTTATGCGAATTTATCAATGCGCGGGCTGTCGGGCTGGACAGTTCCGCGCCGGCTTTGGCGGTCGCGCGGGAAAACGCCGCGGCTAACGGGTTGTCCGGGCGGTTTGAAACCGTTTTGGCCGACTGGAATGAATCCGGCTGGGCGCGGGATTTGGAAACGTTTGACCTGATTGTTGCCAATCCGCCGTATATCGCTGAATCGGAAAAGAAAAATCTGGATCCCGAAGTCGTTGACTTTGATCCGCCGCAGGCTTTGTTCGCCGGTCCGGACGGTCTGGACGCTTATCGTCAAATCGTGCCGGCGCTGCCGTCTTTATTGAAAAAAAACGGCGTGTTTATAACGGAATTCGGCAAAGGGCAGCATGATGACGTCCGCGATATCGTCCGTCGGGCCGGGCTGCGTTTTCATGCGTTTGGAACGGATTTGGGCGGAATTATCCGTTGTTTGTCCGCTTTTTGTTGAAAATCGGCTAGGGTTTGTAAAAAAATATTGAAAAATGATGAAGAGCCATATAGTTTAAGCAGACATAAAAGGAATGTTTCCGCTGAAAATGACGGCGGCATGATTTTTTTGATTTCAACAAAGATGAGTATGATTACATGGGAATGAATCCTCGGGGACGTTCGCGCGGACGCAACCATAATAACTTTAACAATAACCGCAGATTTAATAACGGGCCGACCAGAAATACGGTTTATGACAGTATCGGTCCGGCGGGCAGGCTGCGCGGAACGGCGTTTCAGCTGATGGAAAAATATCTTTCCGCGGCCAAGGAACTGATGTCTTCCGACCGCGTTCTGGCCGAAAGCTGTTTACAGCACGCGGATCATTATATGCGTTTAAACGCGCTTGCCATTGCTGCCGAAGGGGCCCGTTTTGCCCAGCAAAACCAGCCGGAACCCGAATCGGCTGACGCCGCGGCCGTAACGGAACCGGTTGAAAATGACGCGGCCGAAACTTTGCCGGTGGCGGAAACGGTTGAAAACGAACCGGTTGTCGTTTCTTTTATTCCCGTCGCGGCGGAACCCAAAGAAACCGATCTGAATGAAACGGTAAAGATGGATTTGTCCGTTCCCGTGGCGGTTATGGTTGAAAATGAAATGAAGGCCAAACGCGGCCGCCCGTCCATGAAAAAAACGCCCGCGCGGGAAGACGGCGTCGTTACGGTGAAGCGCCGCGGTCGTCCGCCCGTAAAAAAGACGGTTGAAGCCGAAGCGTAAATTTCCCGTTTCGGTCTGTTTTTGTGAAAAAACAGTCTTTAATCCGAATTGGCATCTTGTGAAAGAAAAACTGCGATCCTATATCAGGAAGGGAATTTTTTTGCTAGAGGCGCAAAATGGATATAGAAAAATTTACAGAAAGAAGCAGAGGCTTTATTCAATCGGCGCAAGGGGTTGCCGAACGCAACGATAACCAGTTTTTAACGCCGGAACACTTATTAAAGGTTTTACTGGACGACAACGAAGGCATGTGCGCCGAGCTGATAAAAAAAGCCGGCGGCGATCCGAAAAAGGCTAAAAAGGCTGTGGCGGAGGCAATTGATAAGTTGCCGAAAGTATCCGGCCAAGGCGTTGAATGTTATCCCAACCAGCAATTCGGCAAAATTATGCAACAGGCCGAAGAAATCGCGCAAAAAGCCGGCGACGAATATGTCACGGTCGAACGAATTTTACTGGCCATGCTGATCGTCCCGAACACCGAAGTGCATCGTATTTTAACCGAATGCGGCCTGACGGCCGTCAATCTGAATAAAGCGATTGAAGATCTGCGGCAGGGCAGAAAAGCGACTTCCGCCAATGCCGAAGGAAAATATAAGGCTTTAAAGAAATTTACGCTTGACTATACGGCGCGCGCGCAGGAAGGAAAGCTTGATCCCGTTATCGGGCGTGATGAAGAAATCAGACGCGCCATTCAGGTATTATCCCGCAGAACGAAAAACAATCCCGTATTGATCGGCGAACCGGGCGTCGGAAAAACGGCCGTTGTCGAAGGGCTGGCGCTGCGCATTGTCAACGGCGACGTGCCGGAAAGCCTGAAAAATAAAAAACTGCTGGCACTGGATATGGGGGCTTTGATCGCCGGGGCAAAATTCCGCGGCGAATTTGAAGAACGTCTGAAATCCGTTCTGGAAGAAATCGAAGCGGCCGGCGGGCAGATTATTTTGTTTATTGATGAAATGCATACGATTGTCGGCGCCGGGGCCAGCGAAGGGTCGATGGACGCGTCGAATCTGTTAAAGCCCGCTTTGGCGCGCGGCGAAATGCACTGTATCGGCGCGACGACGCTGGACGAATACAGAAAATATGTGGAAAAAGACGCGGCTCTGGCCCGGCGGTTCCAGCCTGTCTTTGTGGACGAACCGACGGTGGAAGACACGATTTCCATTCTGCGCGGGATTAAGGAAAAGTATGAACTGCATCACGGGGTAAAAATTTCGGACAGCGCTCTGGTTTCGGCGGCGACTTTATCGAACCGTTATATTTCCGACCGTTTCCTGCCGGATAAAGCGATTGATTTAATGGACGAAGCGGCGTCGCGGCTGCGCATGGAAATTGATTCCAAACCCGAAGCTTTGGACGAAATCGACCGGAAACTGATTCAGTTTAAAATCGAACGCGAAGCTTTAAGAAAAGAAACGGACGAAGCTTCTGTCGAACGTTTGGCAAAGCTGGAAAAGGATATTCATGATTTAGAGGAAGATTCCGCTTCGAAAACGGCGGAATGGCTGTCAAGCAAAAACGCGCTGGCCGGCGCGGCAAAGCTGCGCGAACAGCTGGACGCCGCCAGGATCGAAGTCGACAAGGCGTTGCGCGAAGGGCAGTATGAACGGGCGGGCGAACTGCGTTATAAACAAATTCCGGAATTGGAAAAGAAATTAAAAGACGCTGAAACGCTGGCTTCTTCGGCGCAGGTTTCCGCGCGTAAAAATGTAACGACGGAAATGATCGCGGCCGTCGTTTCCCGCTGGACGGGGATCCCCGTTGATAAAATGCTGACCGGAGAACGCGAAAAACTGCTGAACATGGAAGAACATATTCAGTCCCGCCTGATCGGCCAGGAAGAAGCGGTCAAAGCCGTATCAAACGCCGTCCGGCGGTCGCGTTCCGGGCTGCAGGATCCGAACAGGCCGATGGGATCGTTTTTGTTCCTGGGGCCGACGGGCGTCGGAAAAACGGAACTGGCGCGCGCTTTGGCGGAATTTTTGTTTAACGATGAAACGGCTTTGCTGCGGATTGACATGTCCGAATACATGGAAAAGCACGCCGTCGCGCGTTTGCTGGGCGCGCCTCCGGGGTATGTGGGGTATGATCAGGGCGGCGTTTTGACCGAAGCCGTACGCCGCCGGCCGTATCAGGTCATTTTGTTTGATGAAGTTGAAAAGGCCCACCCCTACGTTTTCAATATTCTGCTGCAAGTTTTGGACGACGGGCGTTTGACCGACGGGCAGGGGCATACGGTTGATTTTAAAAACACCCTGATTATTTTAACGTCGAATTTGGGAGCGCAGATTTTGGCCGATCAGCCCGACGGTGAGGAAATCGAAAAAGTCCGGCCCGCCGTTATGGAAATTGTCCAGGGCGCTTTTAAACCCGAATTTTTAAACCGCCTTGATGAAATTCTGCTGTTCCGCCGTTTAAGCCGTCTGGATATGCAGGGGATCGTGCAGATTCAGCTGGCGCGGCTGGATAACCGTTTGGCTGAACGTCATATTAAGCTTGATTTAGATGAAAAAGCTTTAAACTGGCTGGCGGATACGGGGTATGAACCGATGTACGGCGCGCGGCCTTTAAAACGCCTGATTCAGCGCGAATTGGAAAACCAGCTGGCCATGGCGATTTTGGAAGGCGCGGTCAAAGATAACTCGGTAGTGAAAATACGTGTTGCCGGCGACAGTTTGAAAATTGTCGGTTCCAGCCATGATGTGTCGCAGGAAACGACGGATCAGAACGAAAATGTGCAGGACGCGGAATTCGAAGAGGTGGCCCCCCGTTCTGTGCCGGCCAAACGGCTGGTCAAGCGCCCGGTATTAAAACAGCCGGGACAGCCGCGGCTGCCCGGATCGGATAACCCGCCGCAGGCATAATTGCAAAGCCGGCCGAGGTTTTGAAAGGACAAAGATTATTCTTTGTCCTTTCTTTGTTTTAATTCTTTGATGTCTTCGTTGGAAAAACGCATTCCGGTCAGCAGGCACAATTCGATCAGGCCGATATTTGTTCTGGGCATATGCATGCCGAAAACGGAAGCGCCGGCAAAACGTTTAAAATCCTGGGAATGAAGCGTGCGGCCGGGGCCCAGGGCGATCCATGTCTGATTAGGCAGAATCGTATATTTTAAAGAACTGTAGTATTCCAGCTGGCTGCGGCCCAGCGCGGTTTGTTCGATACGGGCATAATCGCCGGTTTTTCCGGTCAGGATCAGCGACGCTTCCACCAATCCCAAAGACAGCGAACAGCTGTTGATTGTCGTATCGTGTTGGGTATACATGTCTTCCAGCAGTCTGGTTGTCTGGCGTGCGGCAAAGTTGACGAAAGACTGTTGTTGCGTCATTTGGTAACGCTGATTGGCGGCGATCATGTCCCATGTATAATCTTCGACGTCTTTCATATAGCGCGGCAGCGTCATGAAATAAGCGTCCAGCTGGGGCAGCAGTTCGGCAATTTCCTTATCGTCCGGATTGATCTGCGAATAAATGGCGAAAGCCTGCCAGATGTGCGGCATAAACGGATTTTTCTGCGCCGGCGTTTTTAAAGCCTGCTGCGTATGATAAATCAAAGCTTTGCGCCATTCTTCGCGGTCCTGGGCAAATGTGTTGTCGCTGGTCGCGCTCCAGTAAGATATTTCCGTCATCAGGGCAAAAGCCGTCGCGGCAATTTCCGCTTCCAGCCGCTGGATCCGGTGTTTCGGCGAAATTTTCCGCGTTTGAGGCGTGGAAATGCCGCTTTTGTTGTAATAAAAGGAAATCAGTTTGCCCGGCATGTCGCTGTGAACGACCGAAGACGCCGCGTATCCTTTCAACGCCTTGACGGTGGAAGACAAAACGATTGATGCCAGCTGCGAATCAATATTGTTGCGGATCAGAAAGATATAGTACTGAATCAGCGTATAACCGGCCCGGGTCTGGTGGATAATGTTGTCCCAGTAAGTATAATTGCCGGTAATAAAGTCATATTCATATCTGAAAAATCCGTCCGGCTGTTGCTGATTGATTAAAAAATGAGCCGACAGCGAAAGATAATCCAGCACTTTTCCGGGCTGCTGCGGCTGCGCGGCCGACGGGGTGTTTTCTTCTTCGGTCTGTTTTTTTTCCTTGATGCAGGCTGGCAGAGCCAAAAAAGCCGAGCATAACAGGCAGATTAATATTTTTCGGATCATCTTTTTTCCCTTTTTCTGAACCGGATCCGGATATAGTGTAAAAGGGAATAAAGCAAAGTCAAAATGAAAATAATATTTTTGATTATCTCTTGTTAATAAACGTATAGTAAGTTAAAAAAGTAACTCTGTTTATCAACCCGAAACGATAAAGCGAATGCGCAGGAAAATACGAATATTTAAAGGGATCGGCAAAAACGCGTTTGTTCAAACGATGATCGGACGGCTGCTGTATTTGTATGTCTGGCTGGTTTACAAAACGTCCCGCTGGTCCATGGACGGGCTGCGCGATGAATACGTCAGCGGGGATTTTTCTTATTTTATTACGTTTTGGCACGGCCGGTCTTTTTCCGATATGTTTTTGGTGCTGGACAAGGACCTGCAAAAAAAAGTGTCCGTGCTGATTTCCCTGCACCGTGACGGGCGCATTATGGCTTCGGCGATGAAAGGGCTGGGGATTCAGCCGATTAACGGTTCGTCGAAACGCGGCGGCGCCGTTGCGGCGCTGGAAATGATCAGGACGCTGAACAATCCGGCAAATGTGGTGGCGCTGTCCCCTGACGGCCGCAAACCCGGTTATAAAATGACCGAAGGATTAATCCATCTGGCAAAAAAGTCGCAAAAGCCGATTATTTTGTCGGCTTATTCCGTCCGGCGGGGAAAAATGCTGAAAACATGGGATAAGTTTTTATTTCCGTTTTTGTTTAACAAAGGGATCGTATTATTCAGCGAACCGATTTACATTCCGGCGGATCTGGACCGGGACGGGGTGGAACAATGGCGCCGGGTTTTGGAAAACAGATTAATTGATTTAACGGAGGAAGCCGACAGGCGCATAGGTTTAAAAGGCCGGCTTCCCTTGCGCATGGAAGGAACACAACAATGAATTTAATGTCGGTATCTCTTTATCGGGCGGCAACATACATCGGATATCCGCTGATCGCCGCTTATCTGGCCGTGCGCAAATCCCGCGGCAAGGAAGACCTGAACCGTTTCGGCGAACGTATGGGCTTTGCGTCCAAACCGCGGCCGGAAGGCAAGCTGGTCTGGCTGCACGGCGCCAGCGTCGGGGAAACATTGTCCATGCTGCCTTTGATCGCCAAAATTCAGGAATTGTATCCCGACGTCAATATTTTGGTGACTTCCGGCACGGTAACGTCCGCGCAGTTAATGGAAAAGCGTTTGTCGGGAAAGGCTTTTCACCAATATATTCCGATTGACTGCATGGCGCAGGTAACCCGTTTTGTCGATTATTGGAAACCCGATCTGGTTTTGTGGCTGGAATCAGAATTCTGGCCGAATATTCTGTCCGTTATTTCCAAACGCAAAATTCCGCTGCTTTTGATTAACGGCCGCGTGTCGGACCGTTCTTTTAAACGCTGGAAAAAGATGCCGCGGTTCAGCGCCCAGATTCAGGATATGTTTGTCAAATCTTTCGGCCAGACGCAGGAAGACGCCGACAGATTAAAGGCGATCGGCGCCAAAAATACGGCGTGCGTCGGCAATATTAAATTTGCTTCCGCTCCTTTGCCGGTTGACGAAGACGAATTAAAACGCATGCAGGGGCAGATCGGGGACAGGGCCTGCTGGACGGCCGGCAGCACTCATGCGGGCGAAGACGGCGTTGTCGCCAATGTGCATAAAGCGCTGAAGGAAAAAATACCCGGCGTTTTAACGATTATCGCGCCGCGCCACCCGAACCGGGCCGATGAAATCGAAGGCATTTTTAAAAATGCGGGACTGAACGTCGCCCGCCGTTCGCGCAAGGAAGACATTTTGCCTCAGACGGATATTTATCTGGCCGATACGATCGGGGAAATGGGATTGTTTTACCGTCTGGGATCGGCCGCTTTCGTCGGCGGATCAATGATTCCGTTCGGCGGCCAGAATATTATCGAACCGGCGCGTTTGGGCAAAGCGGTTTTATGCGGGCAGTACATGATGAATTTCCGTGAAATTGTTTCGCGCGCCAAAGAAGCGGACGCTTTGTTCGTTGCCGAAAATGAATCCGAATTGGCTCAGGCTTTGGCGGATTTGCTGACGGATAAAAAATTGCTTGATAAAAAACAAAAGAACGCGCAGGCTTTTGCCGTGGCGGAATCAAATGTACTGGATCGTTTGATGCCGCAGCTGGCAGATTACTTGACTGATCATAAATAGAGGGGACGATGCCGTTAAAATCTCCGAAATTTTGGCAAAAAGAAAATACCTTTTTAGGCAAAGTGCTGTCTCCGCTGGGCAGAATATACGCGTGGGGGCTGCGCCGGAAATTAAAAAACGCGAAATCGTACCGGTCTAAGATACCGGTCGTTTGCATAGGCAATCTGGTCATGGGCGGGGTCGGCAAAACGCCGCTGGCCGTGTCTGTCGCCGAATATTTTAAAATGAACGGCATGCGTCCGGTTTTTTTAACGCGCGGCTACGGCGGCGGGTTAAGCAATGTTTTGGTTGATCCGGACAAACATACCGCCAAAGATACGGGCGACGAAGCGTTAATTCTGGCGCGTATTGCGCCGGCGATTGTTGATCCCGACAGGGCGCGCGGGGCAAAGACGGCCGAAAAAATCGGCGCGGACGTGATTATTATGGACGACGGGTTTCAAAATCCGCAGCTGGTAAAAGATTTGTCTTTTGCCGTTTTTGACGGGCGTTACGGTTTTGGCAACGGCAAAGTTTTTCCGGCCGGGCCTTTGCGCGAACCGGTGGAAGACGGCCTGCGGCGCGCCGACGCTTTTATTGTCGTCGGAAAAGACAAGGCCGGAATCAAAGAATGGGTTGACAAACGTTTTATGTCTTTGCCTTTTATCGGAACGCACATTGAACAGGACGTGGCGAAAATCGCCCAGCTGTCGGGGAAAAAAGTGTTCGCTTTTGCCGGGATCGGGTATCCGGACAAATTTTTTGACATGTTAAGGGATTACGGGTGCGACGTTGTGGAAACGCAGGCCTTTTCTGACCATTATCCCTATACGGACGAAGATATGACGGATCTGATTGCCCGGGCTGATAAACAGGGGGCTGTTCTGGTGACCACGGCCAAAGACGGCGTGCGGATTGCTCCGCGGTTTTTGCCGCACGTGCAGATTGTCGAAGCTTATATGGTCTGGGATACGCCTGACGCAATGTGCGCATTGCTGTCGGCTTTGCATAAAAAATAATCGGGCGCCGCCGTGAACAGGTCTTTGAAAAGAAAAATAAAGCGGGCCGTTTATATGTGCACCCGCTATCCGCTGGAATTGATAGGAACGGTTGTTTTTTGCGGCCTTTTCCGGCTGCTGCCGCTGGACTGGGCGTCCGGCGCGGGCGGTTTTCTGGGGCGTCATATCGGCCCGCGTCTGCGTGTTTCGTGGGTGGCGCGGTATAATCTGATGAAGGCTTTTCCCGAAAAAACGCCGGCCGAAATTGACGCAATCGTCGTTGCCATGTGGGATAACCTGGTGCGTACTTTCGTCGAATATCCTCATCTGCGCCAGTTATCCGTTCATTATGAAAAACGGATCGAGTTCGTGAATTTCGAACGATGCGAGGCTTTGCGCGACGACGGGCGGGCAGGCATTTTGTTTTCCGCGCATATCGGCAACTGGGAAGTATCGTCAATCGTCGGCAATAAGCTGGGAATGCCGCTGCACCGGATTTACCGGTCGGCGAATAATCCGTATGTTGAATGGCTGTTTCGTTTCTTTCGTCAGAAAATTCCGGGGGTTCTGGTTCCCAAAGGCATGGGCGGTTTTCGCCAGATTGTTGACCTGATGCGCAAAAACGGCCATTTCGCACTGCTGATCGACCAGAAAATGAACGAAGGAATCGCGGTGGATTTCTTTGGTTATCCCGTAATGACGACGCCGTCTTTGGCTTCGCTGGTTTTAAAACACGATTATCCGGCTTTGCCCGTGCGTTCCCAACGTTTGAAGGGCGCGCATTTCCGCCTGACGGCCGAAGAACCTTTGAAAATTGAAAAGACCGGAAACAACGAAGAAGACGTCCGCCGTTTTATGGAAAAAGCCAATCATGTTCTGGAACGCTGGATCAGGG
>JAJXEL010000177.1:0-2626 GCA_021639925.1 Alphaproteobacteria bacterium
TATCGTGCAAAGCGGGATATTCACCCGCCCTTAATGCAAACGGCTGTTGCTGCGTATAGAAAAAATAAAATGCCCCTGCCGAACAGGGGCATTTTATCAAAAACCTTTGCCCATTGCCGCGACGTCGGCGTCCCAGCGCATCAGCATCAATTCCGTTTGTTCCGGCGATAACGGACGTGAAAATAAATAGCCCTGAATAATATCGCAGCCCAAATCTTTCAGGATTTCAAAATGCTGCCGGTTTTCAACCCCTTCGGCCAATACGGATAAATTCAGCGCGTGAGCCATAACAATCGTAGCCCGTACGATTTCCATGTTTTTCTTTTCATTCAATTCCAAAACAAAAGAACGGTCTATTTTCAGCTTTTTCAACGGAAAACTGCGCAGAACGCTCAAAGAAGAATATCCCGTCCCAAAGTCGTCCAAAGCGCAGCGGATATTGTTATCCAGCAAAGTCTGAATAATCCTTTGCGCATTTTTAGGATCGTACATCGCAGAACTTTCTGTTAACTCCAGTTCCAACAGATACGGCGGCAGGCCGCTGTCGTCCAAAGCTTTGTCAACCAGGCACAACAGCTGCGTTTCATTGTGGAACTGGCGCCCTGAAATATTAACGGCGACAGGAACGCGGCATAATCCCATTGAATACCATTTCTGATTCCATTTGCATGCCTGATCCAAAATCGTTTCCGTTAAAGAATCTATCATGCCGTATTCCTCAGCTTCAGGAATAAATTCTGACGGCGGAATCAGCACGCCGTCACTGGTACGCCAACGCGCCAAAGCTTCCAATCCGATAATATGTCCGGTCTTGATATCTACCTGCGGCTGGAAAAAAGCGCTGATTTCATTGTTTTCAATCGCTTTTTTCAAATTGCGGCGCATATTCATGCCGATCGCCGCTTTCATTGACAGATCGCTGTTATATATGCGCATTGAACTTTTTTCATCAGAACGTACCTGTCTGAGCGCCAGATCCGCTTTGGAAATCAGATCCTGCAGGTCTTCACCGTCCTGAGGACAAAAACAAACGCCGATGCTGACAGTTAAATCAAATTCCAAATCGCCGATATAAAGAGGACGTTCAAAGCCGTGCAGAATCGCTTCAATTTTCTTTTCAATTTCTAAAGTAAATTCCAGCCCCGTAATCAAAACGGTAAAATGATGTCCGCTGGTCTGCGCCAAAAAATCATCATCGGACAAACACGAACGAATCCGGTCCGCTATCCCGGCGACAATGCGGGCGCTGATTTCTTGATCCGAAATGGCATTTAACTGTCCCAGACTGTCGGGCGCAATCGACAATACGGCGATCTGCGTTTGCGATACCTTCGCCTGATCCAGCACTTTCCCAAAAATATCCCGCAGACAAGCATAGTTTTCAACGCCGGAATTAATATCATGATACGCCAGATAACGCAGCTCTTCTTCTTTTTCATAATATGCCGTAATGTCCCGGAACAAACAGACAAAGAAAGAATCTTTCTGCATCATGTCAATTTCCAAAAATACGGGATCATGATTTTCTTTTTGCAACGAAACCTTAATCGAAATTTTTTCTTTTAACGCGGATAACAGCATATACTGCTGCAACGTTTCGGAAACGTCCCGGGGTAAAAGGGAAAAAATTGTTTTTTCGGCGACTTCTTCCGCCGTACAGGACAGCATTTTCATCAAAGACGGCGAAAAAGACAGAATTTTTCCCTGACGGTCAAAAGCGGCGACGCCTTCGTGCACGCTTTCCAAAACCAAAGAATTAAAGTAATCTTTTTTCTTTTCGCCCGTAACGTCCAGCCAGAATCCTTTCCACACGATATCACCGTTGCGTTGTTTTTTCGGCACGGCAGCCCCGGCCAGCCACCGGGTTTCCCCGGATGGCAGAACAACGCAGAAATGTTCGTCCGACGGCGTCATGTTTTTTTCAGAAGCCCGAATAGCCTGCGTTAATTTGTCTTTATCCGCCCAATGAACAATATCCAGACAACCGTCCTGATCCGTCGAAATTTTATCAAACGGGGAAAAATCCAACCGTTCCCTGTCCCGAGGCGAAGGAAAATCGTAAAAATATTTGCCTTTGGCCGTTTTTGTCCTGATAAAAGCAATAAATGGAAGGTCTTTAGCCACATTCGCATATGAAAAAGCAATTTTCTTTTCAGACATTCAAACCTCTATAAAAAATTTAATTTATTCTAGCATTTAAGAAAAGAGCAGGTCAAGCAAAGAGAAAAAAGTTTTGATTGACATCTGCCAGAGATGATATAAAAGAAAAGACAGCTGATTTTTTCAGCAATAAAGGAGAGGTGGCAGAGTGGTCGAATGCGGCAGACTCGAAATCTGTTGACCGGCTTGTTCGGTCCGGGGGTTCGAATCCCCCCCTCTCCGCCATTAACACCTTGATTCGTCAAGGCTTTTTTGTTGTTCAGACTGTTTGCACAATCTTCCTTTTTGCTTTTTCACCTGCTTCGGGGCACCGCCGTTTTCTTGTTTCGTTCCCGCCAATGAACAGAAATCATTATCAATGAATCGAGAGTTTTTTTCAATCCGTAAATGATTATCAATCACAAATAACCGTCGTCAATTTTCAACGCGATTGATTTCGAGTGTTGAATTTGCTTTAATAAATATG
>JAJXEL010000177.1:2636-3225 GCA_021639925.1 Alphaproteobacteria bacterium
TTTCTAAACCTTTTGAAATGAGCAAAAGGGGGAAATGCGTTTTTTTTCGTTTTCTCCTTTTTGTTCGGGAGAAAAAACATGAGAGAAGCCATACCGGTTAAAGAAACCTGTAATATCGCACCCTCCGGCCTGATGACACCACGTGACGCCGCCGTATATATCGGCGTCAAGATAAACACGCTTGCCGTTTGGCGTATGACAAACAAATACGAATTGCCGTTTGTCAAACTGGGCAAAGTCATCAGATATCGCAAATCCGATTTGGACGAGTGAATCAATAAAAATATATCAGGACACAAGGCGGAATAATTCCGCCTTGTTTTTTGCAAAAAAAATCGAAACATTGACAATGTATGTTCTTGAATTGTTCTCGCAAAGATGGTATAAAAAGCCATGCTTATTTAAGAGGAGAATTAAAGTGAGCGTTATCTTTGTTGCAGGTTGTTATGGCGTCGGGAAGAGCACACTTTTAGATAAACTCTCAAAAAAAACAAAAATTCCGCATTTTTCTGCCGGTATGTTAATATCCGAGAATAACGAAGAAATATATGGTCAAAATAAATATGTTACAGATAAAAAAAACAATCAA
>JAJXEL010000178.1 GCA_021639925.1 Alphaproteobacteria bacterium
TGTCCTTCAATAATAGCGTTGCCGTAAACATCGGCATTGCCGCTGACGCCGAACAAGTCGTTGCGGACGATTGCGGAACCGTGGACTTTGCCGCCGCTGACTTCGCCGCATCTGAAAATTTTTGCGTTTTCATAGACCTGTCCCAAGTAAGTGACTCTGGCCTTGCAGGCTGTTTTTGTTCCGTCGCCGCCGGCTAAAATGGCATTACCGTATACTTTGGGATTGTTGTTCGGTCCCGCGCTGCCCGATCCCCCGACATAACCGCCCGCATAAATATGGGCGTCGCCGAATACTTCGCCGGCGATTGTCATTTCCGCCGCATAGTATCCCGGATAAGCTGGTTTTGTCGGCGCTCCCGAATAAATTTCCGCGCCATGGAACGTAGCGTTGCCATAAACTTTGCCGGCATAGATTCGGGATCCGTTTAAAATTTTAGCATTTCCATAAACTTGGGCTTCATTCATAACGCGGGTTGCGCCGCCGTAACCGTCTTCTTTCCCGCCGTAATCCGTAGAACCGCCTCCGGTAACCAAAGCGTTGTCGTATACTTTGGCATTGCCTCCTACAACGGCGCAGCCGCTTGAATCGCAGCCGACCCAGGCGTTGCCGGTTTGGGACAGGTTGGATTCTTTTTCAATATAACCGCCCAGCGTTCCGGCTTTGATCGTGCCGAAGTCTTTTACGGCTTTGATCCGGCTGTATTTTTCCGGCGAATATTTCATAGTGGGGTGTTGATCCGTCAACATGACATATTTTTTATCCGTTGCGCAGGCGCACTGAGTTCCCGTACCTTCCACGCGCCAGTCGGCTGCCGTGCCGCCATTTTCTTCGGCGCAGATTTCGGCTGTTTTCAGGCAGCCTTCAACGCATTTTCCGGTTCCGTCGGAAACTTCTTCTCCGGTACAGCCGCATTTTTCGCCGGCAGGGCAGATGTCACATTCGGCTGTCTGTGTATTGCATTTTGTTCCGCCTGTACAGGCGCAGATTTTGCATGTTTTGTCCGGCGTCAATATCGCCGGCGCGTCGCATTGCAAGCATGTTTTGGCGTCAGAACAGGCCAGACAATGATTGATTGCGGACGAACATAAAGAACATTTGTTGTTGTTCAGATAATATCCGCCGGCGCATTTGGAACATGTTCCCGTCGTTTTATCGCAGGAGGTGCAATTTTTATCGCAGGGTATTTCTTTTGTCAGTTCCGTTTTTCCGGTCAGTTCCGCTTGTCCGCTGACGGAATAGGCATTTCCGCGCCCCAGTTTGACGGCTTTTGCCATTTGAAACGATCCGTCGTCGCGCAGCCAAACCGCGCCGGCCGGCGCGGGAAAGTTCATAATGGCAGAACAGAACAAAAGAAAGAGCAGTTTTTTATTAAGAAATAAAGAATTCATGGTCCCCTCCTTATAGAAACAGAAAATTCTACTTTCAGTATACGTGAGGGGGGGGGGGGTGATCAATAAAAAAAGAAATAAGAAGGGTCAAAAAAATGAAAACTCAAGCTTTTCCGCGGTATTCATGGGAATGTCAATTACGTTGTAACGATTCGCGCCGGGCAGATCGGAATACCGTTATTTTATAACCGGCGGCGCCAACTGCGTTTTTTATACGAATGCCGCGGAAAATATTCCGCGGCACCGAATAAATTATTTTACATTATCAACACCCGCCCGTAAACGGTGAAACGGGGGAAGTAATGGCTTTGTCATATGTCACCGAAGATAATGTTCCGGACGAAGCGGCTTTTTTGCAAACGCCGCCCAGTTTCAGTTTTGCGCCGGCCGAAACGGAAAATTTTGATCCGTATCCGTAGAGGTAGCTGGCGCCTAAAATTGCACCGGAAGAGCTCATGCTCATTGTTTCACCATTAATTAAGACTTTTCCATAACCGGCCTTGGATTCTATGGTGCTATTGATTTTTAAGGTTCCTCCTACAACCGTTAAGATTGTATCTCCGGAAATCGTCGGATAAGATGTTCCTTGAGATTTATTGAAATTTACAAGCGTTACCGGAGCATTAATAGTTACGGAATTAACACTGTTGGAATAAGTTTCATGGGAATCAATCGCTTTACAGCCGCAGGTTTCACAGTCGTTTGCTTTACGGACACATTCAATCGTCGTTGATCCTTTAATGTTGATATCTCCGTGTGTCTGCATCAGACCGGAATAAGTCGTTTTAATATAATTGCCCGAAGCATTTAGGTTGATAACTGCTTTTCCGGTTGTGATATATCCGATTGCAGAAGAAGCGGCTGCTTCAAATTTTACCGGACCATTGGCTGTAAATGTTGAATCGTTTTCCAAATCGATTCCTACAAAGACATCAGGCATATTTAAAACAAGTGTTCCTGATGAAGTAACGGTTACTGTTGTTTTGTTTCCCATTCTTAAACCGTAACTGCTTTCTCCCTTTAATGTTGTTTTTCCTGCTATTTCAAGTGTTCCTCCTTCTGTGGCCAAGACTCCTTGGTTGGCATAGTTATCTCCATCATCTTTTTCCGATAAAATGGTTACGTCGCCGGATAGGGTTATTTTTCCTGTAGCAGAAACAACATTATTAGATAAATGGGCCGAAATTGTTGAATCCTTAATAATTCCTGAACCTGAAACAGCATTTTTTGATTTGTCGTTTAAGGTAAATTTCAGGTTCAGCTGGTTGATTTCGCCGCCGCTGATCGTCATGTTTGAAGACGACGCGAATGTCACGGTCGGCGTGGTCTGCGTTTTGCAGATTTCAATATCGGAAAAATATTTCGGGCCTACCAGTTTTTTGGATCCTAAAGCCGTTGTTGCAAGGCCGGAAATGTCTCCGTCAATCAAAATAATGGATTTGCCGGAATCCATGGCCGCGTAAAAACTGCTTGCATCTGTCGCCGCCGCGACATTTGTATTGTTTTGCATGGCTGCTGTGGCGCAGGTCGGCGGCTCTATGCAAGAATCCCCCGTATCGGAAACGATATAGGGCGATTCGCATTCTGTGCATTTCGTCGCGTCAGAACAGGCTGTGCAGTGTTCTATCGTATCCGAACATTTATAACAGGTTAAATCCATTTTAAAATATTGCGGCGCCGGGCATGAAAAATCGTCCGATCCGTCGCATGTCGCATACTGCGGGCAGGTGTGGCAGGCATTTTCGTATAAATAATATCCGCTGGCGCATTTGGAACACGTTCCCGTCGTTTTATCGCAGGAGGTGCAATTTTTATCGCAGGGTATTTCTTTTG
>JAJXEL010000179.1 GCA_021639925.1 Alphaproteobacteria bacterium
ATCATTAACTACTAATTGGAGAATTGATATGTTTGGATTTGTTGCGGCAGGAATCGCTTTTATAGCGTTAATTTTGCTTTTAACCATAAAAATAACCCCTGAAGAGGATACGACTCCCCCTTCTAAAAAGCAGAATTCTTCGAAAAACGCCGAAGCGGGAAAGGAAACGAAAGCACATTCCGGCCGGTCTGTCAGACTGGACAAAGCGACGGAACTGCTGGTTCATTTAATGGAAGACGGCAACGTTTCCGAAATTCAGCGGGCGGTAAAAAACGGTATTCATTTAAATCAGCCCTTGCAGGACGGGCAGACCGTTTTAATGATTGCCGTCAAGCATAATCAGGATCCGGAAATTATTCCGTTTCTGATAAACAACGGCATTAACGTCAACGCGGTTGATGACAAAGGACAAACGGCTTTGATGCTGGCGGCAACGTTTAATCCGTCGCCGGAAATCATCAAAACACTGCTGAACTGCGGCGCCGATAAAACAATAAAAGACAAAAGCGGCAAAACTGCCGCCGATTATGTCAACATGAACTTTGACCTGCACGGAACCGATATTCCCGAGCTGTTATTCGTCAAATAACATGCGATAACGGCATCAGGCATATTCCTGTAAAAGTTGCCAGCAAAGCTTCTTTATCATGACCATACTGCCGCGACGACGGGATCAGTTCTTCGATTGTTATATAAATCATGATCCCGGCGACGGCGGCGAAAACGGCGCCCAGGACAAAATCGTCAATAAACGGCCGCAGCACCAGAAAAGCGGCCAGGGCGCCGATCGGTTCCGCGGCTCCGGACAAAAACGTGTAAAACACGGCCTTTCTTTTATCATTGGTCGCATAATAAATCGGCATTGCCACGGCAATCCCTTCCGGAATATTGTGCAGCGAAATCGCCAAAGCGATTGATATCCCCAGCGAAATATCTTTATACCCCGCCATAAAAGTAGCGATTCCTTCGGGGAAATTATGCAAACCGATCGCTATCGTAGAAACTACCCCGACGCGGAAAAGGTTTTTATGCGGCGCTTCCCCCGTCAAAGGATCATAGGCTTCATGCGGCACAAATCTGTCGATCAGTGCGGCGGCCAACAGCCCGGCGATTAAAAACAAAACAGAAAAAGAAACGGCCAGCCTGTCGGAATAAGACGACCGGAACAGCAATTCCGCATTCGGATATAAATCCGTAAACGAAACGCTGAGCATAATTCCTGCGGCAAACCCCAGCGCGACGGAAAGCATTCGTTCGTTGCGGCCTTTTGTAAAACAAATAACCGCCGCCCCCAGCAAAGTTGACAAACCGGCGGCCGAAGATAAAAGCAATGCCCGAACGGCAGGTTGTGTCAACATTTGCTATTTCCTTTTTATCAGCACGGACAAAGCGCCGAAGACGTTTTTTTCACAGTGGTCGGTTTCGCCGCCGCTTTTTTTGCCGGAGCCGCTTTCTTTACCGTTGTCTTTTTCGCGACGGCTTTTTTAACGGGAGCGCACGGCGTGCACGGAACGCTTAAGCACTTTTGAATACATTTTGCCGTTTCCGGTCTGGACTGCCCGTCGCTGCCGGTCATGCCGATTTTCGCGTACGTCAGCTTTTCAATGGCGGCTTTTTCCTTTTTTGCTTCCGCAGGTGTAATCAGTTTTAAATTTTGCAGCGTTTCGACACGACGCAAAGCCGTAGCCCCTTCCAGAATATCCTGCGGAACGGGCGCCGGGTCCATACGGTAAAACGGATTAGAAGGCAGCAGCGCTTCTAAAATAATTTCGCGTTCGGCCGCATGTTCGCGCGGCGTAATCGCCCTGATTTCCAAAGCGTTGCGCAAAGCGTTCAGACGGCCGACAATCACATCGCCGGACGGCGCCGGCAGATCCAGCCCTTTGCCCGCCGGCGACAACGTATAAGGCAGCAGACCGCCCAGATTAACGGAACGGCGGGTCTGCCATTCTTCTTCGGTGACATATTTTTCATCGCGCAGACGGATAAAAGTTAAAAAGCGCAGCACAATATTTCTGTCGCCTTCCGATAACATGTCCAACCCGCCTTTGATTGTTTCCTGCGGCGCGGCAGGCGAAGTTTTTTCGGCTACGACTTTAACCTGAGCCGGAAAAGCCGAAGCGGTAAAGGCGGCCGACTGTGTCGCCGGATCAATAACGGCCAAAGGCGTCTGCGGCAAATTCATCGCCGCCAGCCTGGTCGCGGCGGCTTTTTTTAATTCTTCGGCGGGAACATTGCGGACGGCGCCGAACATACCGACGGCGTCGCTGCCGGACGCGGCGGCCTGTTCATAAAAAGCGCGCGCCCTGTTCGGATATCCCAGGCTTTCATAAGACAGCCCGGCCACCATCATGGCATACGCATCGTTCGGATTATCCTGCAAAGCTTTTTGCGCATAATGAACGGCGTCTTCGTGATTGCCGGCGGACCAGCTGAGGATCGACTGTTCGGTATCGGTTTTAAACAGCGAACTGCCCGGCGTGGAACACCCGCAGATCAAAACGGAAACGGTTAAAACGGCGGCGCTGACCGTTGCGGACAAGTTGCGGCGTATTTTCATGATTTCCCCCATTTTTTCCGTAATTTTTCTTTATTCAAAACAAACCACTGCACGGCTATAATCGTCAGGGCGTTATTAAATTTCCCGTCCGCCAGCATTTGTTCGGCTTCTTCAGAAGACAAAACAACGACGCGGATATCTTCGCTTTCCGCGTCCAGGCCGGCAAAAGCCGGAACAGAGCCGACATCGACCCGGCCGCAAAAGATATACAGCTTTTCCGATATACCGCCCGGCGAAGCAAAATAGCTGACGACCGGTTCAATTTCCGTCACCGTCGCGCCGGCTTCTTCTTTTGCTTCCCGGACAACGACCTGTTCGGGCGTTTCGCCGGGATCAATAATTCCGGCGGCACATTCCAAAATCCACGGGTATTCGCCGGCCGTAAAAACGCCGACGCGCAGCTGTTCGACAAAAACCAGTTTGTCACGGTCGGGATCATACAGCAAAATACCCGCCGAATTGCCGCGTTCCATGACTTCGCGGGAAATGGTCCGGCTCATCGTACCGTCATAGCGCGGATATTTTAAAAAGTACTCGTCCACTTTAAAAAACTTATTGTACAGAGTTTCCTTTTTTAAAACTTGTATATTTTCCGGCCTTCTGTCGACCATATTTAATCTCCCCATAT
>JAJXEL010000180.1 GCA_021639925.1 Alphaproteobacteria bacterium
GTTTAATGTTGGTGACAAAATTGTATATCCAATGCACGGAGCTGGAACAATAGACGCGATAGAGCAAAAAGATATTTTAGGAGAAAAGCAAGATTATTATATAATCAAAATGCCTGGAGAAGTAAAAGTTATGGTTCCAATCGCAAAAGCAAGTGATGTGGGAGTTAGAAGCGTAATAAATAAAGAAGAAGCAGGAAAAGTTTTGCAAGTATTAGAAGCAAATGAAACAGAAATGTCAAACAGTTGGAATAAAAGATATAAAGAAAATATGGACAAAAATGAATTGACAGCCGTCCAATAAATGCTATCCTGAAGAAACTGTTTTAAAACGACGGAGGGATTTTTATGTCTGAAACGGTTGCAGAATTTACGCGGAAGTCATACAAGAAATATGCCTGCGGCCGCGCGGAGCAAAAGGCAAAAAAAGTTTTGATGAAGGCTTTTACGGCTTCTGAAGAAAAAGACGCCGTTAAAGAAAGCGCTTTGTTCGAAGGCATTGTCGATTCCGTTATGAAAACAAAAAAAGGACGCGAAACGCTGACGACGTTGTCCAAACTGGGATATTCTTTTGCTTTTGAAAAGGGGAATTTCAGCGGTTTCTGCGCGCCCGGACAGAAAAAAATCGTTATTAATCCGTCTTTCGGATTTGAATACATGCTGCAAACCGCCGTGCATGAAGGCCGTCATGCCATTCAGTATTCCCGGGAAAGCGAAAACAGACCGAATTACGAACACACGCAGGTGGCTTCTTCGCTTCGAATGCACCGTGCGATAGAGGCCGACGCCGTTGCTCATGAAATGGCTTTTGTTTACGAATGCAAAGACGTTATGCCGAATGTTTACCGGTCTGCCGAAGAAACCGGACTGCCGATGTTTCACGCTTATGTCGGGGAAATGGAAAAATCCCATGACGAAAGAAAGGCGATGCAAGCCTGCTTTGCCGCGTGGTACGAATGCGACTATTACCGCGATTATTATGACAAATGGCACAAAAACGGATTTCAACAGGTCTGCGAATACGGCAAACAGCAAAAAGATCCCGGGCTGTTTTCCCGGGAATATCCGGCCGCGGACGTTTTAAAAATGTGCTGCTATAAAGGCAGGCCGTATATGACGGCAGACGATTTAAATTCCGGTCGTCCGTTTTCCATAAAACAGACAGACCGGGAAGAAATTTCCGCCATGATAAAGGATTATGCCGCAGCCGTTCCGGGGGCGCATGTCGACCGGTCCGTTGAATCGATGCGTCTGCGCGACGAAAAAGGGGAATTGATCGCCGGAAAAACGGACGTAAAACAGCTTGCCGTGTCGGCGGCGTTAAGTCGGAAAGGACGATAATATGCCGGATCAGAAATCCAATTTTGAATGTTTTGCAAAGCTTAATAATTCGATTTATGCTTTGGGCGGGGCAGACCGTGAAAATTTCACCAGCCTGTTGAATATTGCCTATAAGTTTCCCAAAGGGCAGGAAACGATGAACGCCGTGGCTTTTCAGGGGTATTCCTATATGTACGAAGCCATGTTCGGCGTTAACGGCGCGTGCGATTATGATCACAAGGTTGTCCGGCTGGATTCTTACCGCCGCCAGATGGAACTGGCGCCGATTTTAATTCATGAATGTACCCATATCCGTCAGGTGGAACGGCTGAAAAACGTCAGCGGGCAGAATAAAACGACGGATTTTATCGGCGGATTGAACGCGTATGATTTTATCAAGCTGAACCGCGCGCTGGAAGCGGACGCCTGCGCGCATCAGGCGGCTTTTGCCTATCAGATGAAGGACGAATATCCGCAGGTTTTTGAAAAGGAAATGCAAACGCCGATGATGCGGGCCTATGTCGGGGAAATGGAAAAATCCGGCGATGAAACAAAAGCGATGCGGGCGTCTTTTACCGCATGGTACGGTTATAAGAATTATCAGGAAGCTTATGAAAAACAGTTTTTGCCGCAGATTAAAATGAATGCGGATAAAAAGAAAACGCCGCTTTCCAATGAACAAATTGCCGCCGTATGCCTGCATGACGGGAAACCGTACGTTTCTTTGTCTTTTTTTGACCGGGCCGAAAATATGGCCGTTTCCGAAAAAGGCAAAGAAACTTTGATGTAGACGGGCGACAATTCGGTTGAAAAGTTGCCGGTCCGCAACGGGCAAAAGCAAAAAGCGCCTTCGCCTGTTTTGCTTAAAGCGGCCGCGGCAAGGGGACGTTGAGTAAAAAGACCGGAAAATCCGGTCTTTTTTTTATTTTTCGGGCAGCATTTGTACAACTCTTTGCGGAAAAGGAATGTCTATTCCGTTATCGTTAAATGTTTTTTGCAGCCGGATCATCAGATCGCTTTTAACGACGGAACGCTGCATAATATTGCCGATATAACACCGCAGCTGAATACCGATGCTGCTGTCGTCAAATGACGTGACGATGGCCGACGCCTGCGGGTCCGAAAGTATCCGCGGGTCATCTTTGGTTATATCGACGGCCAGACGCAGGACTTTTTCCAAATCGGAATCGTATCCGACGCCGACATTGATAAGCAGGCGGCCTTTGGAATCGGTTAAAGTCCAGTTTGTTAAAACGCCTGAAATGATGTCTGCGTTCGGAATGATAATCAGCGCTTTGTCAAACGTTTCCAGTTCGGTCGACCGGATATTGATTTTGCGGACGATGCCTTCATTATCGTTAATAACGATCCAGTCGCCGATGCGAAACGGGCGTTCAAACAGAATTAAAATGCCGGAAATGAAATTGTTTACGACGTGTTGCAGCCCGAATCCCAGACCGACGGACAACGCGCTGATCAGCAGGCCGAGGCTTTTCAGGTTAACGCCCAAAACCGACAACGAAATCAATCCGGCAATTAAAACGGAAATATAACCGACGACCGCCGTTGCCGAACTTTCGGTGTTTTTGTTAAAATGCAGGTGATTAAACAGACGCGGCATAGAAGCGTCGCGGATTAAGCGCAGAATATACGTTATGGATAAAAAAAGCATGACGGCCAGAACGCCCTGGCGGATCGGAATCCTGAACGAAGCGACGTAGCCGTTAAAATCGGTCCAAAGGCTTTTGTCCGAAAAACAGTAAACCAGAAATAAAAAGACGATAATCGGCAGCGTAAAACGCCGGATAAACTGGTAGAGTTTTTTGAACATGTCCGCTC
>JAJXEL010000181.1 GCA_021639925.1 Alphaproteobacteria bacterium
ACATTTAACCGCCTATACTGTTGCAGCCAGATGAAAGTCCGAAAAAAACAAGGAATATAATAATGCAAAAAAAAGAACGGATTTCACTTTACAAAGCCTTGGGGCTTGTCGGAATTTTGCTTCTAACCGCTTTGATTTTATTTTTAAACCGCCGGCCGGCAGATTTTTCTTATAATCCGCTGGAACGGGCTTTGAGCTTTTACGAACAGGAAGATTACCGGCAGGCGACAATTTATTTTGCCCAGGCCGACGTGATGAACGTGCCGGAAGCCGCCTTTGCGCTGGGGGCAATGAATTTCGCGGGGAAAGGCATGCCCGTCGATATCCCCAAAGCGCTGGCTTATTATGAAAAAGCGGCTAAGGCCGGTTATGCGCCTGCGCAAATGACGCTGGCCTTGTTGTATATTCACGGCGAAAATGTTGTTCAGGATATTGACAAAGGATTGAAATTCGCCGAAGAAGCCGCCGGCAACGGCGATCCCGAAGCGCAAATTATGCTGGCCCGCTGGTATGAAAACGGCGAAAACGTTGAAAAAGACATGGAAAAAGCCATCACGTTTTACAAACAGGCTGCCCTGCAGGGAGATATCAACGCCAAAACGGCTCTGTCCATTATTTACAAAAACGGATCGGATACAATCCTGCCTAATCCTTATACGGCCGCGCGCTGGCAGAAAAGTATTCAGGAACAAAAAAAGTTCGAAAACATCTTTCAAAATCTGCCGCCGGACTATATTGAAAAAGCAAAATAATGAAGCTGCCCGTTCTGTCCGCCTTTGCCCTGTCTTTTTTTTGCGCCTCCGCTTTGGCGCAGACAATCGAACGAGACTCTTTTGACGTCGGCGTGGAAGCCTTTAACGCCGGCAACTGCGGCGAAGCCCTGCGCATTATGAAAAAATACGAAAAAGAACAGCCCGCCGCCGCGTATGTTGTCCGCGTCTGTTCTTTGATGCAGAAAAACGAAAAAAAAGAAACCGTTTCTTATGACAATTTTCTGAACAAGCTGAATAAAGGCGATTTGTCACAGTTTGACAATCTTGGCCTGATTGACCGGTTTAACGGAGAAATCAGCGGTTTTTCCGGCGCCATGTACGTTCATTCCCTGCGCGGTGAAGCCGAACGCGGCGGCGCGCAGGCCGCTTTCCGGCTGGGACTGCTGTTTCAGGAAGGCCGCGGAACCGATTTAAATTTTAAATCTGCGGCGCACTATTTTCAAAAAGCCGCCGATAACGGCGTTTCCGAAGCGATCAATTCGCTTGGCGTATATTACAGGTTCGGCATCGGCGTGAAAAAAGACGAAAAAAAAGCGGAAGAATTGTTAAAAAAGGCCGTTTTGAAAAAAAATTCCGACGCATATTATAATCTGGGACAGTTGTACGCCGATCAGAAAGACTTTCTGCAGGCCTGGCTGCTGGCCGATCTGGGCATGAAACAAACGGATCCGAAAACGGAAAAGAAAAAATATGCCCGCATAAAAGACCTTTTGACAAAATCAGAAAAGAAGCTGTCCCCTTTGCAAAAAGCTTATCTGGAAAAATTCAGGCCGTTCTGGTTAAAACCCGTTTTACCCGCGCAGGAAGCGGCCCGTTTCCATATACCGCGGGAAATGCCTCTGCCGCCGTTGAAAATGATTGAAGAAACGCCTTTTATGAAATTTATCCGAAAGGACGCTTTTGACAACAGGTATAAAACTTTTTTCCCTTTGATGCCCGCCTGGATCGGCATTCAAACGCCGGGCGAAAAAAATCCCGCCCTGGACGGAAAAAATCCCCCCGCGCCGGCGCCGGAAGAACAGCAGACCATCGCCGCTTTGTATTTCAGGCCGTCGGATCCACGCTTCATTCACCTGACTCTGAGCCGTGAAAACAGCGCCGTTCCCGTTATGGCCGGCGACGTACTGACACTGACGGTTTATACGCCGCTGTATGAAAACGACACAACGCGCAAAGGCGGGCGCATGTACATCAAAAATACGGGATATCAATTAAACGTCAGCGATCCGGACGGCATTTTGGCCGCGAACGGTTCTTTTGTTTTAACGCCGCTGTCTGCGCAGACGGCGCGTCAGGAAAGCTGGCTGAGCAGGCGGTTTACTGTCCGCAAACCGGGAACGGCCGTTATCCGGTTTGTTCCGCAAACGGTTCCGGACGGCAGAAAAATTTTCCCGCATACTTTGAAAATCGTTGCGGTAAAAGGAACGCCGCCCAAATAATTACAGCTCTTCAATCAAAGAAAGCACCGTTTTTTCCGTAATCAGCTGCGGCAAAATTACCGGTTCGCGCGCATGGGGAGCATAATAAACATACAAGGGAACCCCGCCGCGGCCAAAGCTTTCCAGCGCCGCCGTAATTTCATCGCTGCGGCTGGTCCAGTCCGCGGAAAAAGCAGCGACGCCTTTTTGCCGGAAAAGCTCTCCCGCCTTTTGCGAAGAAAAGGCCGTTTTTTCATTGACCAGGCATGTCAGGCACCATTTTGCCGAAAACTTAATAAAAACCGGCGCGCCTGCCCGCCTGTATTCCTGAATGGCCGACGTGTCATACGGCAGCCATTCGATTCCGGAGCGGGATTTTTCGCTTAAACGGGCGGGAGAAAGCGAATACAGGCTGACGCCGATTAAAATCAGAGTCGCCCCCGTCACGAGAATAGAAATCTTTTTTAGTTTTTCTTTTTGCCCTGCCGTCCCTGCCAGCCAGGCGGCAAACGCGACGGCGACAAGGCACCCCAGCCCGGCGGCCAGAGCCGAACTGCCTTCCTGCGCGGCCAGCACCCATAACAGCCAGGCGGCGGCGGCATATAACGGAAAAGCCAGAAACTGCCGGAACAAAGCCGTCCAGGCTCCGGCTTTGGGTAAAAACCGTCCCAGTTCCGGATAAAAATCCAACAACAAAAAAGGAAACGACAATCCCAGCCCCATCGCCAGAAAAACGCAGATCGTCACCTCTGCCGGATTCATCAGCCCGTATCCCAAAGCCGTCCCCATAAACGGCGCGGCGCACGGCGTCGCCACGACGACGGCCAAAACGCCCGTGCCGAAATCTCCCCAGTTCCGGCCGGCATTTAAACTGAACGCCGACAGCTTTTCACCCACGCTGACAATATCGGAAAAAACAAGCCCCAAAAAGAAAATAAACAAACATAATCCCAGAAC
>JAJXEL010000182.1 GCA_021639925.1 Alphaproteobacteria bacterium
TTCAAAATTATGCTTGAAATTCTGTATGAAAAGCGGGTAAAAATCAATATCCGTTTGTTTTGATCAAAGGCATAAAATAATGACAAAATATCTGATTACCAGCGCGCTTCCCTATATTAACGGCATAAAACATCTGGGCAATCTGGTCGGGTCTATGCTGCCCGCGGACGTTTACGCCCGTTTTCTGCGTCAAAAGGGCGAAGAAGTCCTGTACATCTGCGCGACCGATGAACATGGTACGCCGGCTGAACTGGCTGCTTTGGAAAAAAATCAGGACGTTGAAACTTTTTGCGCGGAACAACACGAAGTGCAAAAGGATATTTATTCCCGTTTTCATTTGTCTTTCGATCATTTCGGCCGTTCTTCTTCCGCGCAGAATACCGAGCTGACGCAGCATTTTTGCAAAAAGTTAATGGAAAACGGTTTTATTGAAGAACGGACGATTAAACAAGTGTATTCCGTTGACGACGGCCGTTTTTTGCCGGACCGCTATATTGTCGGAACATGCCCGCACTGCGGTTATGAAGCGGCCAGAGGCGACCAGTGTGAAAACTGCACGCGCGTTTTGGACCCGACAGACCTGATTAACCCGCGTTCTGCGGTGTCCGGCAGCTCTAACCTGGAAATCAAAGACAGCAAACACCTGTTTTTAAAACTGCCCGCTTTGGAAAACAAACTGTCTGCCTTTATTGACGAACACGAAGCCGAATGGCCGCTGGTTGTGACTTCGATTGCGCGCAAGTGGCTGAAAGAAGGCCTGCGCGAACGTTGCATTACCCGTGATTTAAAATGGGGTATTCCCGTTCCCGTCGAAGGGTTTGAAGGCAAAGTCTTTTATGTTTGGTTTGACGCGCCGATCGAATATATCGGATCAACGGCGGAATGGGCTGAAAAAGATCCCGCAAACCGCGATTGGAAAAGCTGGTGGTATGATCCGAAAGACGTTCGCTATGTCGAATTTATGGCAAAGGACAATATTCCGTTCCATACGATTATGTTCCCCGCAACGCAGCTGGCGTCCGGCGAACCGTGGAAAAAGGTGGATTATATCAAAGGATTCAACTGGCTGACTTTCTATGGCGGAAAATTTTCAACGTCGCAGAAACGCGGTATTTTCACTAATCAGGCTTTAGATGAATTCCAGCCGGATTACTGGCGTTACTGGTTAATGGCCAATGCGCCGGAAAGCGCGGATTCCAGCTTTACTTTCGCTTCTTTTGCCGCGACGATCAATAAAGATTTAAATGACGTTCTGGGGAATTTCGTTAATCGCGTTTTGAAAATGACTGCTTCTAAAATCGGGCCGGAAGTGCCTGCCGGCGGCGAATGGACGGCGGTTGAAACGGAATTTGTACAAACGCTGCAAACCAGAATTGCCGATTATACAAAATATTTGTCCGAATTGGAATTCCGCAAGGCTTTGGTTGAACTGCGCGCCATCTGGGTCGAAGGCAACAACTATTTGACGGCGGCCGCACCCTGGACGGTTATCAAAGAAAATAAAGATCAGGCAGCGATGATTTTGCGGCTGGCGTTAAATGTTATTCGTTTGTATGCCGTTTTGTCCGCGCCGGTTATTCCCGAAACGGCAGGACGGATTTTAGAGCTGCTGAACCTGGATTCGGGCGATACGGCGTGGCCGTCCGGCGATTTGAACGAAGAACTTCGGAAATTAAAGCCGGGACATGCTTTTAAAGTTCCCGAACAGCCGTTATTTCAGAAAATCACGCCGGAAGCCGTCGACGATCTGTGCCGGCGTTACGGCGGCAGTCCCGAAGAATAAAAATGACGCTGTCCGGATATATCAGCGGCGCTGTCGGCTTAATAAAGGATTTTGTCCGTTTGGGCTTCGGGTTATTAAAACGGCCACATTATGTCGCGGTTTTGATGGCGTTGATTATCGGCGGTTTTTATTTTTGCGGCGTTCCTCCGCGGGAAATTCCTCGGGTCGTCGGGCAAAGGTGGCAGGCTTTTATTGCAAACCGAAAAAAGGTTTTTTCCGAAGAATTGCAGTCAATTTCCGAACGGATTGATGATAAAGGCAATCCGGTGAAACAAACGGTGAATAAACTTGATACCGGCCGGCCCGCGGCCGCGCGGAAAGAAAATATTCCTTTATTTATTAATCCTGACGCTTCGGAACAGGAACAGCGTCTGTTTGAAGAAAATTTCGGCTGGCAGCAGGCTTTCAAAACTTCTGACACGGAACTGCCCGACTTATCCGGAAAAGAGGTCGTTGAAGGCGTCGTATCTGTTATCGGAGCGGATAAAGTCCGTGTTGCAAACAGAGATTTTTCTTTGAAAGTTAAATTGCGTCCGGGCAGAGCAGGAGAGGCGTTTTCCCAGGTAAAACGCCGTTTTGACGGACTGACAGCCAAATGCCTTCCCAACCCGGCGGACCCCGGTCTGGCCGATTGTTTTGTCGGCGCTTTGGGGATATCCGAAATGTTGATTGATTTCGGTTATGCCGACCCGCTTTAAGCCTTTCCCTGTTCGGCGGACAGGCGGCTGGGATCGATCCCCAGCTTATTTAAGGCGTATCCCCATTTTTTATCTGCGGACAGCAAAAATAACAAATCCGTTGACGCGTCAACCGGCAGCCAGGCGTTTTCCATGATTTCTTTTTCCAGCTGCCCGGCGCCCCAGCCGACGTACCCCAAAGTAATTAAATAGTTTTTAGGGCCGGCGCCTTTGGAAATATCCCGGATAATATCGGTCGTTACGGTTAAAGAGGTTAAAGGCGTCATGGCCAGCGTCGCGTCGCTGCTGTATTCGGGGGAATGAAGCACAAAACCGCGGATAACGTCAACCGGTCCGCCGGCTAAAATCGGCGGCGGGTCAAATTGCTGCGGCTGGTCAATATGCAACTGAGACAGCAATGCGGAAAAAGACAAATCTTTAATCGGCCGGTTGATCGTTAATCCCATGGCGCCTTCCTGCGTATGGGCGCAAACATATACTACGGAATGATCAAAACGATCGTCTTGCATTCCCGGCATGGCAATCAGGCACTGACCGTTAAAAAAGTTCATTTCCTTTATTCCCTGTCATTTTCTTTCCAGCTATGATATCCTTTTTTGAAAAATATACCATAAAAATTAAAGGATATTGACAAAATGCGCCGCAATATT
>JAJXEL010000183.1 GCA_021639925.1 Alphaproteobacteria bacterium
GTTGTTAACAATTTAATTACTTCTCGCGCCTATTCTGGTTTTTAGAAAATGTTTATCCAGAATGGTATGCAAGAGGTTTTTTATGGCTGCTTTAAAAACGAATGTTATTTTACCGGGCGACAGTATTGAGTTAATGAATTCCCTGCCCGAGAAATCCGTTGATATGATTTTTGCCGATCCTCCGTACAACATGCAGCTTGGCGGCGAACTTTTTCGTCCCGACAGTTCTTTGGTTGACGGCGTGACGGACGATTGGGATCAGTTTGCCGACGCGCGCGCTTATGATGAATTCACTGCGGCCTGGCTGACCGCGGCCCGGCGTGTTTTAAAAGACGACGGCACATTGACCGTTATCGGGTCTTATCACAATATTTTCCGCGTCGGTTACATTCTGCAAAATCTGGGCTTTTGGATTTTGAACGATATTCTGTGGATCAAGGACAATCCCATGCCGAACATGAAAGGTACCCGTTTATGCAACGCGCATGAAACGATGATCTGGTGTTCCAAAAGCCAAAATGCCAAATACACGTTTAATTATGAAGCCATGAAAGCCTTTAATGACGATAAACAGCTGCGCAGCGACTGGTACCTGCCGATTTGCAGCGGCCATGAAAGGTTAAAGGACGAAAACGGGGACAAACTGCATTCAACGCAGAAACCGGAATCTTTGCTTTACCGCCTTTTAATGATGACGACAAAGCCGGGTGATATCGTTTTGGATCCGTTTTTCGGCACCGGAACGACCGGAGCCGTCGCCAAACGTCTGGGGCGCAAGTTTATCGGCATTGAACGCGAACAGCGTTACATCAAAGGGGCGCGGGAACGCATCGACGCCATTATACCGGTTTCCGATCTGGCTGCGCTGCAAATGTCCTGCAAGCGCAAAGAACCGCGTATTCCGTTCGGCACCGTGCTGGAATATGGTTTATTGCAGGCCGGCGACTGGCTGTTCGATGCGAAACAGCGTTTTGCGGCGAAAGTGCGCTCCGACGGTTCGCTGCTGGCGGATAACGTGTCGGGGTCAATTCACAAAGTCGGCGCGGCTTTGCAGGGATTGCCCAGCTGCAACGGTTGGACTTTCTGGCATTTTGAAAAACGCCGCCATGATTTGGAAGTCATTGATACTCTGCGCCAGGAGTTGCGGACAAAGTTATTCGCAGCCTGATTTTCACAAATTAAAGCCCGCTCCGGCGGGCTTTTTTGTTTGCTCCGCGTTTTTCGGAAAAACTATTTTTTTAATGACATACGAAGCGCGGTGTATTAACCTGCCTTGCAAAATTACTGCCGGGACAAAAAAAATGCTTTTTCAACAAAAATTCAAAGAACTGATGCGAAACCGCGACGCCGCGCAGCCGGAACTGTCGGCGGCCATTAACGATCTTTTACAAGACGGGGCGGATCCGGCCGTTTTATTATTTATTGCCGTCGAAGCCGATCACCTGCCCGCCGTAAAATACCTGATGGAAAACGGGGCGGATCCGTCTGTTATTATCGTTAACGACCATAATGCCGTTTCTTTGGCCATTGATCAGGACAAATGGGAAATCGTCGAATATTTTCTCAGCAAAGACTTTAACCGCAGTATGATTTTCGCCGGCATAGAATGTCTTAGCCCTTTGATGATTGATTACCTGGAAAGCAAATACGTCAAAGTGCCGCATGAATTAAAATCGGACGACGATCTAGACTGGATCAATCAGATTAATTAATCTGTTTGTCTTTACTGTCATTATTTATCTTAACCATCTGATCAATGAATTGATCCCATTTTGCAATCCATTGGTTCAGCAGAACTGTTTTTTCCGCATCGGATAAGGCGCTGTACTGAATTGAATTCAGACATAATTGTTTTATGTCGCCCAACGATAAATTCCAAAATACGGCCGCGACAAAAAAATCATATGACAAACCGTCATTGCCAAACAACATCGGATCGTCAGACCCCAGCACGATCGGAATACCGCGGCGCATGTATTCTACGGCGGGGTGAAGGCGAAAATCGCGTATATACCCCAGCATTTGATTGCTGATCGGCGCTATTTCCAAAGGTATTTTTTCCGCGGCAAATTTATCCATTAATTGCGGATAACGATACAGGTTCAGCCCGTGCCCCACACGTTTGGATTTTAACAGATAAGCGTCAATAATATTGCTGGAAAGGGGCAGCCGGCTTTCCCCCGCATGCAAATACAAATCCCGCAGATGCCCCTGATTATACAACACTTCGAAATCAGGAATAAACTGCGTCAGGGACAGCGATCCGTCTTCGTTTCCCGCCAGATCAAATCCGACAATAAAATCAACGGGATTTTCCGGATCCGAATAATCCGCCGTTTGTTTTTTCATATCCAGCATGGCATGATAAGACTGCAAAATTCTTTCGCCGTATTTGCGTTGCCTTTTGGCGATGGTATAAATGACTTTTACGGAAAAATCGGGGTGATCTTTTTTAAATTCCCGGTAAGCTTCTTTAAATACCGATACGCCCGGCGTTTTTTTACTGGATTTTTCTTTGAACAACGGGAAATTCATACGTATTTCCATATGATTGATATTATCGTCCAGCGCGTCTTGAAACGAGGCTTTATAGTAAGCTTTATAAACGTCGGGGTTGGCGTTGATAAACGACGTCAGCCTGTAATAAACGTCGCGCAGCCGAAACCATGAATAATCCGGAGAATGCAGCTGCCACAACGACAGCAGTTTTTCTTTGGTCAATCCTTTGCTTTTCGCCTGATTAAACGGCACAAACCCGTCCGGGACTTCCGCCGGATCAAATATTTGCAATTTTACCTGTTTTCTGCCTTTTTTCCAATAAACGTAAGTATTCTTTGTTTCGGCAGCCAGATCGTATAATTTTTCCGCGGGCAGAATAATCGGCGCATGAACATGCAGATTGGCCCCTTTGGGCATTTTACGGATCATCTGAAACAAATTCGATTTTGTTATTTCCGGCTTTAATTTGGAAAACAGCTGCGTAGAGCTGCGGTGTTTGCCGATATATTCCCGCATATATTGCCTGAACAGACGGGCGACGCGTTTTTCCCTGACGGACAGCAGAGCCGATCCTTCCGTATTATTT
>JAJXEL010000184.1 GCA_021639925.1 Alphaproteobacteria bacterium
TTTAGCGGGAATCTATTTTTCAAAGCGACGCTTCTTTTTTGTTTATTTATTCTGCTTTGGACTGAATCCTCTCTTTGGGGAACAGACAGATTCCAAATACGTAAGGTGGCTTACAGTACTGTTTTCTTAATTGGCTGGACAGTGTACGACATAACAAATCAAAAATCCGCCGCAACACATATATCTATTACCTCTATTTCTAAAAAAAATTCTTCCTCAAAAGCTCCTTCGGGACTATTGGCCGGAGCCGGAGTCGGAGCTTCTTTCGCCGGCAGAAGAAGAAATAAAGCGAAATAAATACTTTATTCCAGCTCATTGACGTATTTTAAAAAATCGTCGCCGCGTTCCTGAAAATTTTTGTAAATACCATAACTGGGCGCCGCCGGGGAAAGCAGAACAATGTCCCCGAATTTCGCTAAAGACGCCGCTTTTTGAACAGCGTCTTTCATATTTTTGGCCGATACGGCGTCGCCGCCTGCGTCCCATATCGCTTCGGCCAGCCTTTGTCCCGTCTGCGGCAAAGTCACGACAGCCGAAGCGCCCCCGCGAACGATAAAAGAAGCCAGTTCTTTATAATCCTGTTCGCGGTCAAATCCGCCGGCGATCAAAATGACATTCGAATAACCAAACGACTTTAAAGCCGCCACAGCCGTTTCCGGCGTCGTCGAAATGCTGTCGTCAACATAGGTCACGCCGTTTTTAACGGCGACGGTTTGCAGCCGGTGCGGCAAGGGCTTAAACGTTTTCAGGGCTTCTTCACATTCCGGCAAAGAACCGCCGGCCTGTTCGACAACCGTCAAAGCCGCGCAGACATTTTTCAGATTATGTTCGCCGCGCAACGGCACAACATCTGTTTTAAACAGCTTTTGTCCCCCTTTATAAAAATAATCCCCCATGACGTGAATTGTATTTAACGCATCAAAATAAAGAGCGTTTGCGGGATCTTTGACATACAGGGCCGTTAACGCGTCCTGCGTGTTCAGCACGGCGACCTGATCAGGGTGGCGGTTTGCCAAAATGTTTAATTTATCGTGAAAATACTGTTCATGCGATTTATGCCAGTCAATATGTTCGGGATAAAGATTTAACACGACGGAAATATCGAACGGATATTGCAGGTCGGCGCATTGATAGCTGGACATTTCAACGACGACGACTTCATAATTCGCCAGATCTTCGGCATAAGAAATCGCAGGTTCGCCGATGTTGCCGCACAAAGCGACTCTGTTCCCCTGTGCCCGCAGCAAATGCGCGATTAAAGACGACGTTGTCGATTTGCCTTTAGTGCCCGTCACGCCGATCAGCAAAGGCCTGTATTCGGGCTGCAAAAGGGCGGCTTCCATAAATAAGTTAATACCGGAAGTAAAAATTGCACCGTACTGTTTCGCCATTTTGATTTCATGGCGGTACAAACTGATCCCCGGCGATTTGACAATAATGCCGGAAAAAGGAATCGACACAGGGTCTTCGACAACATTCACCGTACAGTTGCGTTTTTCCAAAAAAATGGTCGCCGCGCGGCCTTCAACCCCGTTTCCCCATACCGTCACCGGTCTGTTTTTCAAAGATTCCAACAACATCAGTATATTCCTCCGGTATCAGATGATTATCCGTCAATGTAAAAATTTTTTCAAACAAACTTTCCCGTTTTTTATTCCAGCGCCGCCGCGCCCGGTCAGCCAAAGCCCCGATCACGGCGTCGTTCTGCCAGGCCGGATCGTCCGCCAGCATCAAAAAAGCCAGAGCCGATTCTTCGATTTCGCCGACACACTCAAACGGTTTAAACGCGGAAAGACCCAGCAGTTCTTCATATCCCCGCGTCTGCATTATATCGTCAAGCAGATTATGTCCGAAAATACGAATCAGCTTTTCTTTTTCCATAAAAGGAGCCAAAGCCAAAAAAACGAAACGACATTTGTCACAATCGGCGCACCAGCGGTCAAAACGTTTGCTTTCGTCAAGTTTAAAAGCTTTGTTGCAGCTGGTAAAAACCATATCGTATTTCCGCGTTTTGGCGAATAAAGACGCTATTGCCAGTTCGGACAAAGGGCGAAGCAAAGAAAAATAACGAAATTCCGGCATAACGGGCGCCGTTAATTCACGAAAAGCTTTTTCAAATTCCAGCGATTTGCTCCACTGGTGATTAACAATTCTGCCGTCTTTTTCCGTATTGCCGACATTGGCGGACCGTTCGTTTGACAAAACCGCGTCAGAAAAATCATATAAAACGGCAGCGGCCATTAAAATAAAAGCAATAATGCCCGTAACAGGCACATGGCCGTTTAACGCGCCGTACTGCGCCGCTTTTTCGTTCAATGCGATCAAATCGGGCGATATCTGCCGCGTCACCAAAACAGACGGCAGGCCTGATTTTTCAATCGTTTCCCTGATCGGGCGGGGCAGGCCTACCGAAAATAAAACGGGCGAATAGCCGGCGGATTTCAGCGTTTCAACCGATACGACCGAATCTTTTCCCCCGCCGACGGGAACAACAATCTGTTTTTTTAAACTGATTTCCGCCCGTTCCTGCCCGGCCGCGGCCAAAAAAGGAAAACGCACGTCCAACGAAACGTTGTTTCTGTAAGAAAATTCCCCCAGCCCCGCGGTATAAAATAAATTGAAAAAGTCAGCTTCCCGTTTGGTCAGTTCGGTTGAATCCACTTTAATTTCAGCGGGAATAAACAGTTTATAGTAACTGACCCCGGCCGCCAAATGCAGCAGGCGCAAGCATAAATCCAAAGCGCGGCGGCGTTTTTCATCGTTCAGATCCGGCGCATGGTTAAAACAAATTTTTTCTTCAAACGTCAGCGCGCCGCCGTTAAACGCATAACATAAATGTGCCGTCTTTGTTTCTTCGTCAAAAAAATAACGGGTAAAATGAAACGACTGTATTTGTCTGCGATGAAGAAAGGGCATTAAAAACTCCTGTGGAAAACCGGTCAAAATTAACAGAAAACAGTGTTTTTCTCAATCTTTTTACTTTTTAAAAAAGTTTAACCGCCTATACTGATATAGCCAGATGAAAGTCCGAAAAAAACAAGGAATATAATAATGCAAAAAAAAGAAC
>JAJXEL010000033.1:0-4698 GCA_021639925.1 Alphaproteobacteria bacterium
CGTTTTATATGAATAGGGCAGACCGCTGCGGTTCAGCTGCCTTTTTTTAATTTATCATGTTATTTCACATAAAAGAAAAATTATGCAACAACAACAAATATTGTTTTGGCAGAATGAAAGAAACTGTCTTACCATCAAAGCCAAAGCGAATATTTGCGTTATATTTGAAAATTATTTCAAAATTACTCCAAGCACAGAGACAAATCAAAAAAACACAAATGCCAAAATCAGAATAAAATAATATAATTGCAGACAACCCCTAACCTTTTCCCGTGAGGTTTAAAAAATCTTTTATTGACATCGGCGCCATTTCCCCGTACCGTCCCACCGGTGCCGGAGGATCGGGCGGTCGCGATGCGCTGAAAAATGCGTATTGAGGAAA
This sequence comes from Alphaproteobacteria bacterium, assembly GCA_021639925.1. GTDB lineage: Bacteria > Pseudomonadota > Alphaproteobacteria > CAAGCB01 > CAG-977 > UBA11549. Next base: position 383 of record JAJXEL010000033.1, read on the forward strand.
GTCCGGGCTTCACGGAAACACGATACCGGATAACGTCCGGCTGGGGAGACCCAAGGGAAAGCGCAGCAGAAAAAATTCCGCCGACGTCTTTATGACGGGCAAGGTTGAAATGGTGCGGTAAGAGCGCACCGCTTTTCCGGCAACGGAAAAGGCACGGCAAGCCCTATCGGAAGCAAGACCAAGTGAGGTATACGAGTTTCGTATCGCGGGGTGTTTCCGCCCCCGCCAGAGGTAGGTCGCTACAGACGTTTGGCAACAAACGCCGCAGATGAATGATCGCCGATTACAGAACCCGGCTTACAGATCGTCCGGCACTTTAAAAAATCATTTTTCATGCGAATCGATTCGCCGCTTAATCCGTTGAAAATCAAGGTGTTAAAAAAAACGGTCCGTTTTTGCGATTCCAAATCCGCCTCTTAAACCCAAGAACAAATCCGGTACTTTTCAGAGTCGTTTTACCCCGGTGATTTTTCATTGTCCCGAAACGGCTTTTTTTTATGCCCGGAAAAATTCCCAAATATACGGCTTCCTTTTCTTTATAGACACAACATATTGATAAAAAGAAACGTCTGATCCCAAATATTCCCACAAAACACCCTCTTTGTTCCCATTGACTACCATAAAATCCCATGTTATCCCATAAGAATCCAATAGGCAAAATTTGCCTGGTGCGCAGAACGCGCATAAACGACGCAAACGAAAGGAATGACACGCATGGGCAAGTTTCAGAGAAAGTATACTCTTTTTCTGGACGCCACCGTCAACAAGGTGGACGCCAAAGGCCGCGTATCGATTCCCGCGGATTACCGGGCTTTATTGGAACAACAGGAAACGGAACTGGTCGCTTTCAGATCGTTTACGATGCCCTGCATTGAATGCCGCACGTCGGAAATGATGGAAAAAATGGCAAACGACATTGACAATTCGTTTGACGCTTTTTCAAACGAACAAGACGACTTAACCGGATTGATTTTCTCCGACGCCAAAGAATTTCCCTTTGATTCGACCGGCCGGATCGTTTTGACCGAAAAACTGTTGAAACACGCCGGCATTACGGACAAAGCGCTGTTTGTCGGCAAAGGCCGCACATTCCAGATTTGGAATCCGGAAACGTACCGGACCAAAGAAGCCGACATGCGCAAAAATGCTTTGGAAAAACATTTCAGTATTAAAAACAGGGGGGATTCATGACAAAAGCGCCCCATATTCCTGTTTTGCTTTCAGAAGTCGTCGCGCAGATCGCCCCCGAAGACGGCGGCATTTACGTTGACGCGACGTTTGGCGCCGGCGGATATTCGCGCGCCGTTTTGGACGCGGCCGCCTGTACGGTATACGCGATTGACCGCGACCCCGACGCGATTGCCGAAGGACAGGCTTTGGCGGAACAATACGGCGGCCGTTTAAAGCTGCTGCACGGCACGTTCGGCCATATCCGGGAACTTTTAAACGCCGAAGGAATCAAATCCGTCAGCGGCGTTATGATGGACATCGGCGTGTCTTCGATGCAGATCGACCGCGCCGAACGGGGATTTTCGTTTCAAAAAGACGGCGCTTTGGACATGCGCATGAGCCGAAACGGCTTATCCGCGGCGGACGTCGTCAACAAATACGGCGAAAAAGAAATCGCCGACATCATCTATCAATACGGTGAAGAACGTTTTTCGCGGCGCATTGCCGCGGCGGTCGTTGCCCGGCGCAGGGAACGCCCGTTTACAACAACGCTTGATCTGGCCGGTATTATCCGGTCGGCCGTCCCGCATAAAAAGGACGATCTTGATCCGGCCACGCGGACATTTCAGGCGTTGCGCATTTACGTCAACGACGAACTGGAACAGCTTCGTTCCGGTTTGTCGGGAGCCGAAGCGCTCCTTAAAAAAGGCGGAAGAATGGCTGTTGTTTCTTTCCATTCTTTAGAAGACAGAATCGTCAAAAACTTTATTCAGGAAAAAAGCGGCAAAACCGCCAATCCGTCCCGTTACCTGCCCGAACGGCAGGACAGGCCGGCAACCCTGATTCCTTTAACAAAAAAACCGATTTTTCCTTCTGCAGAAGAATGCCAAAGAAATCCCAGAGCCCGTTCCGCCCGTCTCAGATCGGCAGAACGCTTATAGGAGTTTCACATGGCACGTTTAGCATTGATCGTTATTTTCGCCGCGATGGCAACGGGCATGTTCGTCATTAAAAACAAAGTCATCGCTTTAGAAAACCGGCTGGAACAAATCAATTCGCGCATTAAGGAAGACCAAAAAGCGCTGCACGTTTTAAAAGCCGAATGGACTTACTTAAACGACCCGGCGCGAATCCGTTCTTTATCTTCGCGCCATGCCCGTATGAAACCGCTGCGCGCAGAACAGATTATTTCTTTTTCCGCGATTCCTTTTAAAGCGAACCCCGCCGGAAACGAAAATATTATCAGAGTTTCTTTCGCCGCCGCGGCGCGGGAGTAACGCTCATGTTCCGTCTTTTCAAAAAAAGCGGAATATTTTATAAACCCGGACAGGAAATTCCCCTGCCCGACCGGATCAGTCTGGCCGATAAAAAAAGCTCTGACAGCCTGGAAAGCGGCAAAAACAGATTATTATGCACCATGTTTTTGTTTTTCGCCGCGTTCGGCGTGATCGCCGTGCGGCTGATCGGCGTGACGCTGGTCTGTCCGCCTGCGGAAGAACACCTGAAAAACGGCGAGGCGAAAACTTACGCGCTGGAAATCAAAATGAACCGCGCCGACATTGTCGACCGCAACGGCGTTTTACTGGCGACCAGCCTGCCGTCGGCGGATTTGTACGTCGATGCGGAAAAAATAAAAAATCCCGAAACAATCGCCGCGGCGCTGGTGCAGACTCTGCCCGATCTGGAATACAAACCTTTATTAAAAAAACTGAAAAGCAAAAAGAATTTCGTTTACATCAAACGCAACCTGACCCCCAAAGAACAATACGACGTCAACCGTCTGGGTTTTCCGCAGCTGAATTTCCGAATGACGGAAACGCGGGTTTATCCGCAGGGGCCGCTGGTATCGCACATTATCGGCACGACCGACATTGACAACAACGGAATCGCCGGCATAGAAAAAACTTTTAATAAAAAACTGTCCGGCAGCAAAGAAACGGTCCGTTTGTCTTTGGACGTCGGCGTTCAGGATTCCGTGCGATCCGTTTTGACGCAAAGCATTGAAAAATATCAGGCCGAGGGCGCCGCCGCCGTTTTAATGAACGCCAAAACGGGCGAAATCGTTTCAATGGTTTCCCTGCCCGATTATGACCCCAATAATCTGAAAGACGCCCGCAAAAAGAATCTGTTCAACACGGTTTCCCTGGGCGTTTACGAAGTCGGCTCCATTATGAAACTGTTCAACACCGCGATCGGCCTGGAAACAAAAAAGATTACGATTGACGATAAAATCGACGCTTCACACCCCGTTGTTCTGGCAAATTATACGATTAACGACGTTCCCAAACTGCGCCGCGTCGTCACGATTCCCGAAATTTTAATTCATTCGTCCAATATCGGTTCGGCCAAAATCGCTTTGGCGGTCGGGACGGATAAACAGCGGGAGTTTTTCCGCCGGTTCGGTTTTTTTGAAACAGCCGACATCGAACTGCCCGAAAAAGGCCGCCCGCTTTTGCCCGCCAAATGGCGCGAAGTCAACACGGCGACGGCCGGATACGGTTACGGCGTCGCGCTGACCCCGGTTCATATTGCCGCGGCAACGGCGGCTTTGGTTAACGGCGGGATATACAACGCTCCGTCTTTGATATCAAAACGCCCCGGCGACGAAATAATCGGAAAAAGAATCATTTCTAAGAAGACATCTGACATAATGCGCGGTATTATGCGTCTGGTTGTAACGGAAGGATCAGGACGCAAAGCCAACGTTCCCGGCTATGAAGTCGGCGGCAAAACCGGTTCCGCGCAAAAACTTGTCAACGGCAAATACGCCGAAAACACGCTGCGCACATCGTTTATTTCCGCTTTTCCCATGGACAACCCGCAGTACGTTTTAATGGTCATGTTGGACGCGCCCAAAGGAATCAAAGAAACGTACAACTTAAACACCGCGGCCTGGAACGTCGTTCCGACGGCGGAAAAGATTATAGCGACTGTTGCTCCTCAGCTGGGAATCACCCCCAGACCTTATGAATCCAAACAGATCGCTCCGTATGTAAAGGCAGCTTTGAACGCGCGATAAGGGAGGATTAATCCTGTGTTTTTAGATCAGATTTTAACAGCCTGCGGTTTGCCCGCGGTTGGCGAAGACATTGAAATTACCGGCATTACGTCCGATTCCAGAAAAGTGGAAAAAGGGTTTTTGTTTG
>JAJXEL010000033.1:4708-7075 GCA_021639925.1 Alphaproteobacteria bacterium
TTTCCGCTCTGCCCGGCGTAAAAACCAACGGAACGGAGTTCTTGCGGGAAGCTTATGAAAAAGGCGCAGTTGCCGCCGTCTTTCCGAAAACGGCCGCCGTTCCCGATCTGCCGATGGTCGGTATTTTTGCTGACGACGTGCGCTTAACGCTGGCAAAAATGGCCGCTGCTTTTTACACGCCCCAACCCGACATTGTCGTTGCCGTCACAGGCACGAACGGCAAAACGTCAACGGCTAATTTTACCCGCCAGATCTGGGAATTTTTGGGCAAAAAAGCCGCCTGCATCGGCACGCTGGGCGTCGTAACCAATGATTTTACCGCTTACGGTTCCCTGACGACGCCCGATTCCGTAACGCTGCACAAAGAACTGCAAAATCTGGCGAAACAAGGATATCAGCACACGGCGATCGAAGCGTCCTCCCACGGTTTGGAACAACACCGTATTGACGGTATCCGCGTAACGGCGGCCGCGTTTACCAACATTACGCGCGATCATCTGGATTACCATAAAACGATGGAAAATTACCTGAATGCCAAGCTGAAATTATTTGACCGGCCGCTGGCTTCGCAGACCGTCGTTTTAAACGCGGATATTCCCGAATATGAACAAATCGCCGGTTATTGCCGTTCAAAAGGACTGAAAATCATTGATTACGGCAAAAAGGCTTCCGTTTTAAAATTAAAAGAAAGCCAAATGGATACCAACGGCCAGATGCTGACTTTGGAAATCGAAGGACGCGAACAAACCGTCCGCCTGCCTTTGGCGGGAACGTTCCAGGCAATGAACGCGCTGTGCGCTTTGGGGCTGGCGATCGCATCGGGCGAAGACGCGGAACAGGCCGCCGCGGCTTTGGCGGAATTAAAAGGCGCCCCCGGACGGCTGGAATTCATCGGCGAACGCAGGAACGGCGCGTCCGTCTACGTTGATTACGCGCATACGCCGGACGCTTTGGAAACCGTATTAAAGGCTTTGCGTCCGCACACGGAAAAACGTCTGCACGTCGTTTTCGGCTGCGGCGGCGACCGCGACCCTGGCAAACGCCCGCAAATGGGCGCGGTCTGCAACGAACTGGCGGACGTTGTTTACGTCACCGACGACAACCCGCGCAGCGAAGATCCCGTTTTAATTCGTTCCGCCATTCTGCCCGCCTGCCCCAAAGGAATCGACATCGGCAGCCGCGCTTTGGCGATCAGGACGGCCGTTGCCGGACTGGAAGAAGGCGACATTTTGGTTATTGCGGGCAAAGGACATGAAACAGGCCAGCTGATCAAAGGCGTCATGCACCCCTTTGACGACCGCGAAGAGGCCCGCAAAGCGATTGACGAAGCCGACGCGCCGTTATGGACAGCGCGGGAAATCGCGACGGCCGCGAACGGAAAAACCGCAGAAAATTTTGATATTTTCGGCATTTCTATTGATACGCGCACTTTGAAAAAAGGCGATTTATTCGTCGCGGTCAAAGGCGAAAAAACCGACGGCCACGACTATGCCGCCGCCGCGATTGAAAAAGGCGCGGCCGGCGTTTTGGTTTCCTACATACCCGCCGACGTCGCCCCCGAACAGGCGATTGTCGTCGACGACGTTTTAAAAGCGCTGGAAGCAATGGCGCTGCACGCCCGGAACCGCGGCAAAGCCAAAATTATCGGCGTTACGGGCAGTTCCGGCAAGACCAGCACAAAAGAAATGTTAAAAACGGCTTTGGGCGCCGTCGGCAAAACACATACGACAGCGGGCAATTTGAATAACAACATCGGCATGCCGCTGACATTGGCCCGCCTGCCTGCCGACGCCGATTTTGCCGTCATTGAAATGGGCATGAACCATGCCGGCGAAATGACGGAATTAACCCGCCTGGCACAACCGGACATTGCCGTTATCACAATGATCGGATCGGCTCACCGGGAATTTTTCAAAACATTGGAAGATACCGCTTATGCCAAAGCGGAAATCTTCAAAGGCATGCCCAAAGACGGCATAGTCTTTTTAAACGCCGATGACAGCCAGTTTTCCCTGTTGAAAAAAGAAGCGCAGAAAAACGGATTGACCGATATCCGTTCTTTTGGCGCGACGGCAAAAGACGATATTTCCCTGTTGAACGTTTCGCAGACGGCGGAAGGATCGGAAATCACGGTAAAGATACGGGAACAGAGCTACACTTACACGCTTTGCCTGCCGGGACGCCACCAGATTCAAAACAGCCTGGGCGTTGCCGGTATTTTAAAAGCGTTAAACGTTGACATGGCCGGCGCGCTGCAGGCGCTGGGACAGCTGCAGCCGCTGAAAGGCCGCGGCCAGCGTTTCCAAATCGCCTGCCCGGACGGAACGTTTACGCTGATTGACGACGCTTACAACGCCAACCCCGAAT
>JAJXEL010000033.1:7085-16086 GCA_021639925.1 Alphaproteobacteria bacterium
CGCCCGCGAACGACGGCCGGCGGATCGCCGTTATCGGCGACATGCTGGAATTGGGCGAAGAATCGGAAAACATTCACAAAAATCTGGCCGGCGATTTAATCGAAAACAAAATCGACCGCGTTTATGCCGTCGGACCGGACAGCGGCGCTTTGTTCGACATTCTGCCCGAACAGATGCGCGGCATAAAAAAACCGGTTTCCGATGAATTGGCGGCCGTTATCCGTTCTGAAATCACGGCGGACGATATTGTCCTTGTCAAAGGATCTTTCGGCAGTAAAATGGCGAAAATTGTCGAAGCCCTGAAAAACTTCCATTAACATTCGGAATAAACACATGCTTTACAACCTTCTTTATCCTCTTTCGGATCAGTATTCGGTTCTGAACATTTTTAAATATCTGACTTTCAGAACCGGCGGCGCGATTTTTACGGCATTGATTTTATGCTTTCTGACCGGCCCGATAATTATCCACTGGCTGAAAGACAAGCAGCACGCCTGCCAGCCGATCCGCGAAAACGGTCCCGAATCGCATCTGAAAACCAAACAGGGAACGCCGACAATGGGCGGATTGATGATTCTGGTTTCGTTATGCTTGTCCACGCTGCTGTGGGCGGATTGGAAAAATACTTTTGTCTGGGTTGTTCTGGGGCTGACGATTTCCTTTTCCCTGATCGGTTTTGCCGACGATTATCTGAAAGTGTCAAAGAAAAATTCCAAAGGCATGCCCGGCAAACTGAAACTTGTTTTGGAATTTTCCTGCGCTTTTATCGCCGTCTGGCTGATCACAAAAGCAACGGCGGAACCGGCGGCGACAACATTGGCGTTTCCGTTTTTTAAAAACCTGTCTTTGAACCTGTGTCTGTTTTATATTCCGTTTGCGATGTTCGTTATCGTCGGTTCGTCCAACGCCGTTAATCTGACCGACGGGCTGGACGGGCTGGCAATCGTTCCGGTCATGGTTGTTTCCTTTGTTTTCCTGATCATTTCTTATGTCGCCGGACATGCGGCCTTTGCGGCGTATTTGCAGATTTCCTATATCGCGGGCGCCGGAGAACTGTCGGTTTTCTGCGGCGCTTTGATCGGCGCCGGACTGGGATTTTTATGGTACAACGCTCCGCCGGCAAAAATCTTTATGGGCGACACGGGATCGTTAATGCTGGGCGGTGCTTTGGGAACCGTCAGCGTTGCGACCAAACATGAAATCGCTTTGGCAATCGCCGGCGGACTGTGCGTTTTGGAAACGTTTTCGGTCATCATTCAGGTTATTTCCTTTAAACTGACCGGCCGGCGCATTTTTAAAATGGCGCCGATTCATCACCACTTTGAAAAAATGGGCTGGTCCGAACTGACCGTCGTCGTCCGTTTCTGGATCATTTCAATTATTTTGGGATTGATTGCTTTATCGACTTTAAAAATCAGATAAGGAGCACAGATGAAAACAGCGATCGCGCGGACGGACAACAGTACTCTGGGACGATGGTGGTGGAGCGTTGACCATTTCCTTTTAGGCGCGCTGTTCGCTTTGCTGGGAACGGGCGTCGTTCTGGCTTTTTCGGCCACGCCGCCCGTTGCGGAACGATTAAAGCTGGAAACGTATTATCTGATCAAACACCAGGTTGTTTTCCTGATTTTATCGGTCGTCGTCATGCTGGGTATTTCGATGCAGACGCCGCAGACGATCCGGCGGCTGTCCTGTTGCGTCCTGGCCGTAACGTTTGCGCTGCTGGTCATGGTACTGGCGCACGGTTCGCAAATCAAAGGATCGTCGCGCTGGATCAGAATATTCGGCCTTTCCGTTCAGCCGTCCGAAATTGCCAAACCGGCTTTTGCCGTTACGGCGGCCTGGTTAATTGCGCTGGGCAAACAGCAGGAAAAATTCCGCGGCACGCTGATTGCTGGAATTGTTTATGCCGTTTTGGCGGCTTTGCTGATTAAACAGCCGGATTTCGGCATGACCGTAACCGTCAGCGTTATTTTCGGAACCGAGCTGTTTTTAAGCGGTATTTCCATGATCTGGACATATATTTTGATTTTATGCGGCGCGACGGGCGCCGTCAGCGCTTATTTTTTAATTCCTCACGTCCAGTCGCGCGTAGACCGTTTTTTAAACCCGGAAGCCGGAGATACGTTTCAGGTCCGCACGGCGATGGAAGCTTTTAAAAACGGCGGATTGCTGGGACAGGGCCCCGGCGAAGGAACAATCAAAAACATTTTGCCCGACGCGCATACGGATTTTATCATGGCCGTCGCGGCCGAAGAATACGGCCTGCTGATCTGCCTGGCGATTACGGCTTTGTTCGCCGTGATCGTGCTGCGGGGATTTTATTTGATTTTCAAAGACAAAAATCTGTTTACTCTGCTGGCCGTTTCGGGTTTATTGGTGCAGTTCGGGCTGCAGGCTTTAATCAACATCGCTTCGACGCTCAGCCTGATTCCGACCAAAGGCATGACGCTGCCGTTTATATCTTACGGCGGATCGTCGCTGGTTTCTTTGGGGTTCGGCATGGGGATTGTCCTGGCTTTGACGCGCAGCACAAATACGCTGAAGGAAAACAAATGAACGAATCGGTAACAAAAATCGTTTTAACGGCCGGCGGATCGGGCGGACATGTTTTTCCCGCCGAAGCGCTGGCAAAGGAATTAACCGCCGCCGGAACGGAAATCAGTTTTATTACGGACAGACGCGGCAATTCTTTTTCCGGACGTTTTCCCGATTCCAAGGAATACCGCATTTTCGCGGGCGCTTATGCGGGAAAACCGTTTTTTAAAAAGCTGCTGGCGTTGTTTTTAATGGGAATCGGAATCTGCCAAAGCCTGCTGATTTTAAAAAAAATCAAGCCGGACGCCGTCGTCGGTTTTGGCGGATACGCTGCTTTTCCCGCTTCATTTGCCGCGGGAATCCTGAAAATCCCTTTAATCCTGCATGAACAAAACTCTGTTTTGGGCGGGGCAAACCGGGTATTGGGCAGACGGGCGTCTTTAATCGCGACGACTTTTCCGGACGTCGAACGTATTCCCGCCGGGATCAAGACCGAATATACCGGCGTTCCCGTGCGCCCCGAAATTCTGGCCGTGCGCGATCAGGCATACCGGCCGGCCGGGGAGACCTTTAATCTGCTGATTTTCGGCGGATCACAGGGGGCGTCCGTTTTCAGTCGCGTTATTCCCGCAGCTTTGACACAACTGCCCGAAGAAATAAAAAAACGCCTGCGGGTTTTTCAACAATGCCGCGCCGCCGATCTGCCCGCCGTTCAAAAAGCCTATGTAAACTCAGGTTTAGAACCGGAGCTGGCGCCGTTTTTTACGGACATGGCAAACCGGCTGGCCCAAGCGCACCTGGTGATCTGCCGGGCGGGCGCTTCAAGCATAGCGGAATTAAGCGCGGCGGGACGGCCCGCTTTAATCGTGCCGATTTTGCATTCTCCCGATTCGCACCAGCTGAAAAACGCTTTGTTTATCGCGCGAAACAACGGCGCTTTTCTTTGCGAAGAAACAGAGTTCACACCGGAATACCTGAATAATAAAATCCGGGAATTGATCAATACGCCGCAGATTTTAACGACGGCGGCCGAAAACGCCAAAAGGCTGGGCAAACCGGACGCCGTGCGTTTGTTTGCCGCCGCCGTTTTAAAAACAGCCAGAGGATCATAAAACATGACGACACAAAATCATCTGCCCTTTCCTATCGGAACCATTCACTTTATCGGCATCGGCGGCAGCGGCATGAGCTGTATCGCCGAACTGATGCATAATCTGGGATACAGCGTTCAGGGATCGGACATTTCCGAAAATTCAAATGTAAAACGGCTGCGTTCTCAGGGCATTTCGATCATTATCGGCCATGCGCCCGAAAACGTGGAACACGCCGGCGTCGTTGTTGTTTCTTCGGCGATCGACACGGAAAACGTTGAAATCAAAGAAGCCCGCCTGCGCCGTATTCCCGTAGTGCGCCGTGCCGAAATGCTGGCCGAACTGATGCGGCTGAAATGGTCGATCGCCGTCGGCGGCACACACGGCAAAACGACGACGACTTCGATGATCGGACTGGTTTTGCAGACGGCGGGACTGGATCCGACGGTTGCCAACGGCGGGATTATCAACGCTTACGGCACGAACGCCCGTTTGGGCGACGGGCAATGGCTGGTCGCGGAAGCCGACGAATCGGACGGCAGCTTTTTAAAACTGCCCGCGACGGCGGTCATCGTCACCAACATGGATCCGGAACATTTAAACTATTACGGCACGTATGAAAAAATGAAGGACGCTTACAGAACGTTTGTTCAAAATATTCCTTTTTACGGTTTTGCGTGCCTGTGCGTCGACCACCCGGAAGTCCAGCGGCTGATTTCGCAGATTTCCGACAGACAGATCATTACGTACGGTTTTACGCCTCAGGCGGAAATTACGGCGCAAAACATTCGCGCCGTTCCCGGATTGATTACGTTTGACGTTGTTGTGGCCGACAGCCTCAGCCCGACGGGAAAAATGCAGCGCATGAACGGTTTTTCCCTGCCCGTTTACGGCAGACATAACGTTTTGAACGCTTTGGCCGCGATTGGCGTCGGCATTCGCCTGGGCATATCGGAAGCAAACCTGAAAAAAGCGCTGTCGGCTTTTACCGGCGTTCAGCGTCGCTTTACGAAAACCGGAGAAACGGACGGCATTACGATCATTGACGATTACGGTCATCACCCGATTGAAATCGCTTCGACGTTAAAAGCCGCCCGCGACGTCGCGCCCCAAAAGGTCATCGCCGTTTTTCAGCCGCACCGTTATACGCGTGTCGCCGACCTGTTTGAAATGTTCTGCACGGCGTTTAATGACGCGGACTGCGTTATTGTCGCGGACGTTTATTCCGCCGGCGAAGAAGAAATTCCTTCCGCCAATAAAGAAGCCCTGGCGGAAGGCCTGCGTTCCCACGGCCACCGCCACGTCATTACGTTAAACAAACGTGAAGATTTAGCCGGTATAATCAGACAGGAAGCTTCATCAGGCGATATTGTCGTCTGCTTAGGCGCCGGCAGCATTTCTTCCTGGGCAAAGGCTTTGCCGCAGGAACTGGCGCAAATTGGCAGAGTTTCAAACGAAGGGTAAAAAATGTTTTCGTTTTTCAAACGTTTTTTTTCAAACGAATCAAGCTTAAAGCAGCTGATGCCCGCCGTGCGCGGCCAGGTTGCCGAAAACGCGCCTTTGCATAAAATGACCTGGCTGGGGGTCGGCGGTCCCGCCGAAATTTTATATACGCCGGCCGACACCGACGATTTGGAATATTTTTTAACCAATCAGCCCGGCGCGCCGCTGACCGTTATCGGCGGCGGATCAAATCTGCTGATTCGCGACGGGGGGATTCCCGGTATCGTCGTTCATTTGGGCAAATCTTTCAATACGATCCGGGTTGACGGCGACAAGATCGTCTGCGGCGCGGGTGCGAAAAACATGGAAATCGCCAAAACAGCCATGGAAGCCGGCCTGTCGGGTTTTGAATTTTTATGCGGCATTCCCGGCACGCTGGGCGGTTCAATCCGCATGAACGCGGGGGCTCACGGCCGGTCGACAGCCGATATTATTCAAGAAATCACCGCTTTTGACATCATCGGAAAAAAAATGGTTTTGCAAAGAAATGAAATTCCGTTTGACTACCGTACAAACGCTTTGCCGGACAACTGGATATTCACGGGCGCGATTTTAAAAGGCATGCCGGAAAATAAAGAAAATATTCAGAAACGTATGACAGAATACAAACAAATTCGTGAAAAGGCCCAGCCGACCGGCGTAAAAACAGCAAGGTCAATGTTTAAAAACCCGATCGGATTAAAGGCCTGGCAGCTGATCGAAAAAGCCGGCTGCCGCGGATTGAAAGTCGGCGGCGCGATGGTTTCGGAAAAGCATTGCAACTTTTTCATCAACACGGGCAAGGCGACGGCACAGGATTTTGAAACGCTTGGCGAAACGGTGCAGCGGCGCGTTTACGAAACAAGCGAAATCACGCTGGAATGGGAGGTTCGGCGCATCGGCGTTAAAACCAAACGTTTCAGCAGTTTTGGAGGCAGATAATTGACTAAAAAAGTTGCGGTATTGATGGGCGGCTGTTCATCGGAAAGAAAAGTTTCCCTGTCCAGCGGCAGAAATGTTCTGGAAGCATTAATTCATGCGGGATACGAAGCTTTTCCCTTGGACATTTCTCATAATTTAAAACCGTTTATCCTTATGTTGGAATCCGAAAAACCGGACGTTGTTTTTAATGCTCTGCACGGCCAGTACGGCGAAGACGGCTGCGTTCAGGGTATTTTGGATTTGCTGGAAATCCCTTATACCCATTCGGGACGCATGGCGTCGGCTTTGGCGATGAACAAGGTCATGTCGAAAAAAATTTTTAAAATGGCCGGCCTGCCTTTGGCCGACGAAAGGATCGTGACCAAAGAACAAATTCTGGCCGGCGACGTTTTGCCTTATCCTTTTGTTTTAAAACCGATTTGCAACGGATCTTCCGTCGGGGTGTTCATTTTTGACAAAGACAACGGCAAAAAGCCGTTTGAAAACGAACAATACCCTTATTCCGACGATGAAAAAATTATGGCCGAAGAATATATTCCCGGCCGCGAATTGACCGTTGCCGTTATGGACGGCAAACCTTTGGGCGTTTTGGAAATTATCCCCGCCAAAGGTTTTTATAATTACCACGCCAAATATTCCGAAGGCGGATCAAAACACGTCATTCCGGCCAACCTGCCGGCCGAAGATTACGCACAAGCCATGCGGATCGCAGCCGAAGCGCATACGCTTTTGGGCTGCCGCGGCATATCGCGTTCTGATATGCGTTACGATGATACGCGTCCGGGGGAAAAACCGCGCTTTGCGTTGCTGGAAACCAATACCCAGCCCGGCATGACGTCATTGTCTTTGGTGCCTGAAATTGCGCGTTACGCCGGTTATTCTTATCAGGACATTGTCGTGTGGATGGTGGAGAACGCCAGATGCGGGGATTAAAGTTCCGAAACATAAAACAGCTCAGCCCGTTTCTGGCCGCTTTTATTTTATTGTTTTTGGCAACCTTAATTCTTTGGTTTTCCAACAGTCCCTTTTATGCCGAAAAAAAGGAAAGCCTGGCATATTTTATCCACAACGCCGCTTTATCCGCCGATCTGCGCCTGGGCGAAGTATATGTCCGCGGACGCGACAGAACGACGCAAAAGGAACTGCTGGACGTTTTAAAGGTGGAACGCGGCATGCCGATTACGGCCGTGAATATTCGGCAGTCGCGCGAAAGTATCCAGCGCCTGCCGTGGGTTAAAACGGTTCATATCGAACGGCGGCTGCCTCATATTTTATATATCCGCCTGACCGAACGGACTCCGGTTGCCGTCTGGCAGAACAAGGGCCAGTACCGTCCGGTGGATTCTGACGGCCAGCCGGTAGAAACTTTTGTAAAAAAACTGAACGGCCTGCCGCTGGTTTTAGGAACCGACGCGCCGGAAAGAACGCCGGAACTGCTGGCATTTCTGGCGCAGGAACCGGAACTGCGCAAACGCGTTAAGGCCGCCGTCCGGATCGGCCAGCGCCGCTGGAATATTTTGCTGGACGACATTGACAAAGGCATAACGGTCCGCCTGCCCGAAAAAGACCCGGCGGCCGCCTGGGGGCGTTTGGCCAATTTGAACAGAACGCAAGGACTGTTAAGCCGGAAAATAACAATGGTCGATCTGCGCCAGCCCGACAAACTGATCGTTCATTTAGAAGACGATCCCGCCAAAAAAGGAAAAAACCGGAAAAAAACAATACCCGTTTCCGCGTCCGCCAAAACGCGCTAACCGACAAAGGAAATCCCGTGCCCCGTATTTTAAACGACAACAAACTGATTGCGGCTTTAGATATCGGCACATCGAAAACGTGCTGCGTTCTGGCATATCCCGTAGACGAAAACAAAGCCGTCATTGTCGGGGCGGGATCACACCAAAATAAAGGGGTCAGGAAAAGCGAAATCGTCGCTTTGGCGCCGGCGGCCGATTCCGTGCGCCACGCCGTTGCCCATGCGGAAAGCTTTATCAAAGAACGCATCAAAACCGTTGTCGCCACCGCCTGCGCGGGTACATTGTCGTCTTCAATCGTCCAGGACAGTCTGGATCTGGGCGGTACGGAAGTAACGCAAAGCGACGTCAACCGCTTAATCGCCGGCGCGCAAAGTAAAATCCCCGCTTCGGAAGACGAAGTTTTGCACTGCATTCCGATTGACTACAGCCTGGATACGCGCCATTCCATCACGGATCCGCGCGGCCTGACCGGGAAAAAATTATATTTATCCATGCACACGATCATGACGCCGCCGTATCCCGTGCGGGACATGAACTCTGTTTTGGAACAAAATCATCTGTCTTGTTCAAAAAAAGTCGCCTCCCCTTATGCGGCCGGGCTGGCCTGCCTGACGCAGGAAGAAAAAAAACAGGGCACGGCCGTTATTGATTTGGGCGCGGGAACGACGGGCGTCGGCGTTTTTTATGAAGACCAGCTGGTTTTCACGGCCAGGATTCCGTTCGGCGGCGATATGATTACCAAAGACATCGCCACGTCGTTTAAAACTTCTTTGGACAACGCGGAACGAATTAAAACGCTGAAAGGTTCGACACTGCCTTCCGTAACCTACGAACAAGAAGAAATCGACGTTCCCCTGATCGGCGAAGACGAAAACGTTTCCGTCCTGCGGGTGCCGCGCGCCAGAATCGTACAGACAATCGTCCCCAGAATCGAAGAATTATTTGAAAAAATAAAAACCCTTCTGGAACAAACAGGTTTTTACGATATTTGCCTGAACTTTGTTTTGACGGGCGGCGGCGCGCAGCTGCACGGCATTAATGAAAAAGCGTCGGCCGTATTACAGCGCAACGTCCGTACCGGCCAGCCTGTCCGGCTGTTTGACAAACAGGAAATTATTCCGCCGCACGCTTATCAAAGTTACATGGGCTGTATCGGATTATTGCATTATACGACGCGGATTTTGCTGAATACGC
>JAJXEL010000034.1:0-2075 GCA_021639925.1 Alphaproteobacteria bacterium
AAAAGAGCCTTTTTTGATATATTTTTTGACAAAAAATAAAAGTGTCTTTTTCTTGTTTTAGCTCTGTTGCTGATAAAAAATAAAAAACAGAGGCGTTTTTTTTGGAAACTATTTGACAAAAAATCGAATCGATTCTATGTTAATACTAACAGTTTTTATAAAGGAGAAGTGTAATGACGGTTTATATCAAGGTTTCCAGACCCGGGAAAAGCGAAAACGCCGAACGTCCCGTCGGAGATATAGCTACGCGCAAAATGCTCAGAGCGTATCTGAATGGTGCTTTGAAGCTGAGTTCCGGTAAATCAAAGGCCGAAGCGAAAAAAATTATTCAGGATTATCATCAGCAGGCCGACACTCAGGCGCTGAAGGCTTCTCCCGACGCTTTGCAGGTTATTGAAGCAAAAGAAAAACACCTGCAGGACAGGGCCGCTTCTTTCGGATTAAGAGCAAAAGCCAATTATGCTTCCGATGCTGATATTTCCGATATTTCCGACGCTGTTTCCATGGGGGTCGGGGCCGTCGCGACTTCGATGCTGGCTCCGATTGCCGCGGCTGATCCGCAGGCTTTGTCCGCAACAATTTTAACAGCCGCCGCGGCCTATACGGTAACAAAGGCCGCAAAAACCGTTACGGCGGAATTGTCGGCTTCCAAAACGCCGGAACAGAAAAAACAGGCGCGGGATTATGCCAGTGTCAAGCATGCCCAGCTGGCGTTAAAACTGTTGAAAAAAGAAATTGAAGCTCCTTTAAAAGCTGCTGAAAAGGCTAAATATAAAGAAGACGTCGCCAAATTATTCGCTGCCGGTTACGGCCAGCCCAGCGGCGGTATGGTTCAGATGCCGATGACTGCGGAAGCTGCTGCCGCCGGTTCGGCGGCGCCTAAGGCGGAACCTGCGAAGGAAGGCAAGAAATCCTATTGGCAGGAAGCTAAAGAAATGTACGCGCGTTTTGGCAATCCGGGCGGCGGCATGGTGCATAACGACTTGCCGGTAAAGGACGAAAAAGCGGCCGAACCGGTAAAGGCGGAACCTGCAAAAGAAGGCAAGAAATCCTATTGGGACGAAGTCAAAGAAACGTATGCGCGTTTTGGCAACCCGGGCGGCGGCATGGCGCATAACGATTTGCCGGTAAAGGACGAAAAAGCAGCCGAGCCGGTAAAGGCTGAACCTGCGAAGGAAGGTAAGAAATCCTATTGGGACGAAGTCAAAGAAACGTATGCGCGTTTTGGCAACCCGGGCGGTGGCATGGTGCATAACGATCTGCCTGCAAAGGACGAAAAAGCGGCCGAACCGGCGAAAGCCCAGCCGTCGGCCGAAAAGAAAGACGCTGCGAAAACCGATGCTGCGGCCAGGGCTGCGGCTTTGCGGATTATGACGGGCGGCCGTTAATTGGATTAAAGAAAGACCCCGCTTTTGTGGGGTCTTTTTTTTATTCCGATATTTCTGTATTATAATTTGGTAAAAGGAAATTCTGCTGTGTTTTTGGGAAGGATATAAAATGCAGATACAAAAAACGACAGAAAACGGAGTAACGGTTTTAAATATTACGGGCCGGCTGGTTTCTACGACAGCGGCCGCTTTGGAAAGCGCGATTGATTCTGTGCTTGATGAAGACAATAAATTGATTTTGGATTTTTCAGGCGTTGATTTTATGGCGTCTTCCGGCATACGGACGTTATTGGTAACTTCAAAGCGGGTGAAGGCTGCTGACGGATTATTGATTTTGCGTAACGTCAATTCCGTTGTTATGAATGTTCTGGAAATAACGGGATTGAAAGATTTTTTGGATATCCGCTGAACAAGACGGATCATAAAAAATGTTGTCCGGTTTTCCGAAACGGCGGCAGTTTTGGCGAAACAAACAAGTAAGCAGGTTTAACGATGTCAGGATTTTGTTTTAATCATTACCGGATAGATGTTTCCGCAATGGCAGAAAACCTGGAAACAGTCTGTGAATTTGTTTTTAATCTGATGAAACGGCATAACTTTTCCAGCCGGGCCATATCGGAAATCGGGATTGTCATTGATGAAATTTATTCCAACATTGTCCGGTATGCTTATCATGAAACCAAAGGC
>JAJXEL010000034.1:2085-7546 GCA_021639925.1 Alphaproteobacteria bacterium
TTTCCGTATTGGTTTGTCCCGGCGGCGGCCCGGAAACAATTACTTTGACGTTTATGGATTCGGGACAGCCGTTTAATCCGCTGAAAACGGCGGATCCTGACATTTCCCGCGATATTGAAAGCCGGGATATCGGCAGCCTGGGAATTTTTATGGTCAAACAAATTATGACTTCTGTCGCATACGAATACAGAGATTTTAAAAATATCCTGACGTTGCGGAAAACGTTTTAAAGCATGGCTGCGCCAAAGGAAAGAAATGGTTACATTTTTTGCGGGACTTTTTATTTTATTGGCCGGCGGCGTATTTTATTCGCGCCGTGTTGAACGGGTCTTTGGCCCGGACGACCGCCCGACGCCGGCATATACTATGGAAAACGGCGTTGATTTCGTTCCGATGGACGAAGGCAGAAACGCTTTGATCCAATTTTTGAATATTGCCGGGACGGGACCTATTCTGGGGCCTATTCTGGGGATTTTGTTTGGTCCGGTCGCTTTTATTTTAATTCCTTTGGGGAACATATTTGCCGGCGCCGTGCATGATTATTTCTGCGGCATGATTTCCATGCGCAATAACGGCGAACAGACGCCGCAGCTGGTAAAAAAGTATCTGGGCGCGAAAATCTTTAATGTTTACAATATATTTTTATGCCTGACGTTGTTTTTGGTCGGCGCTGTATTTTTGTATTTGCCGGGGGATTTGTTCGTTGAACAGATAATGGGCAAAAAAGCCGTTGTTTCCGAACCGCTGTTGTGGGAGGTATACGGCGTTATTTTTATTTATTATCTGATAGCCATGTTGTTTCCCATCGACAAAATTATCGGCAGGCTGTATCCGGTTTTCGGCGGATTGCTGTTGGTTTCTTCCGTCGCGATAGGAGTAGGGCTGTTTATTGAAGGATACCTGCTGGACGAATTGAGCCTGTTAAACTGGAAAGGCTTGTATCCGAACGGAGACGCTTTGGTGCCGATGTTTTTTGTAACGGTAGCCTGCGGAATTGTATCGGGTTTTCATGCCAGCCAGACGACGCTGATATCCCGGACGCTGAAATCGGAAAAGCAGGGACGCTTTGTTTTTTACGGCATGATGGTCGCGGAAGGAGTCGTCGCCATGATTTGGGCCGCGGCGGCCATGGGGCTGTATAACAAGGGAATAGCGCCGGAACATGTCGGCAAACCGGCGGTGGTCGGTTTGGTTGCCAAAGATCTGCTGGGCGTTTTGGCCGGAACGATTGCCATTTTCGGCATGATTATTCTGCCGATTACGTCGGGCGACACGGCTTTGCGTGCCATGCGTCTGATTATTGCCGAAAATCTGAACATTGACCAAAGACCCAAAAAGAACCGCCTGGCAATTACTTTGGTAATGTTGGCGGGAGTAGCCTTTCTGCTGTATTTCGCTAAATTAAACGGGGACGATTTTATCAAACTGTGGCGTTATTTTGCCTGGAGCAATCAAACCATAGCCGTTTTTACGTTTACAATCGCGGCGTTATATCTGATAGAACAAAGAAAAACATTTTTGCTCGTTTTAATTCCCGGGACGTTTTATTTCTTTGTAGTGACCAGTTATATTTTGCATCAGGATATCGGATTCGGTTTGTCCGATACTTTTTCCTATACGCTGGCCGGTTGCCTGTCGGGGCTGTATGCGGCGTGGATTATCAGGAAAAACAAAAAAGCGGGGAATAATTTATTTCAGGCATAAAAAATGGGGCGAAAGATGAGATTCGAACTCACGACATCCGGAACCACAATCCGACGCTCTAACCAACTGAGCTACTTTCGCCACCAGCCTTTTTTATCTACTGTTTTTATCAGGAAGTGTCAATAGCTTATTTTCTGTAAAATCCGTATTTCTTTGTTTTCCCATGCGCTGTTTTGGTGTATTTTCCTTGCGGAGGCGTTGAAATGAAAAAGATTGAAGCCATTATCAAACCGTTTAAGCTCGACGAAGTCAAAGAAGCTTTGCAGGAAATAGACATACAGGGCATTACGGTGACCGAAGTCAAAGGATACGGCCGCCAGAAAGGACATGCGGAATTGTACCGCGGGGCGGAATACGTCGTTGATTTTGTACCGAAAGTCAAACTGGAAATCGTTGTCGAAGACGAACGCTGCGAACCGGTGGTGGAAACGATTGTTCAAACGGCGCGTACCGGAAAAATCGGCGATGGAAAGATCTTTATCACGCCGGTAGAAGACGTTATCCGTATCCGGACTTTGGAACGCGGAGACGACGCATTGTAAATAAAGGCTGTTAAACCATAAAACCAGCCGCTTTTTAAAAAGGGAAAAAAACATGGTTAAAGACATCAAAGATGCTGAAGGCCTGCTGCAGTTTGTAGCAGAAGAATCAATTGCTTACGTTGATTTTCGTTTTACGGATTATAAGGGAAAATGGCACCACGTCAGTTATCATCATTCTGTTTTGGACGAAGATTTCCTGGAAGACGGATTGATGTTTGACGGGTCTTCTTTGCCGGGGTGGTGCACGATTAATGAATCCGATATGTTGTTGAAACCGGATTATTCGACAACGGGGCTGGATCCTTTCGCGGCCCAAAAAACGGCTTTTGTCATCTGCAACATTTCCGACCCGATTACCGGTCAGCCGTATACGCGCGATCCGCGTTCTACGGCGAAAAAGGCTGAAGCTTATTTGGCGTCCAGCGGTATTGCCGATACGGTTTATGTCGGGGCGGAAGCTGAATTTTTTGTCTTTGACGATGTAAAGACGTGCGTTTCTCCGGAAAAAATTTCGTTTGAAATTGCTTCGATTGAAGGCGACGGCATGGCTGACAAAGATATTGCCGGCGGCAATTCCGGTCATCGTCCGGGAATCAAGGGCGGTTATTTCCCTTTGCCGCCCGTTGATTCGGCAAATGACCTGCGCGCTGAAATGCTGACGGTTATGGCTCAGCTGGGGCTGCCGGTTGACAAACATCATCATGAAGTCGCGGCTTCCCAGCATGAACTGGGCTTTGCTTTCGGCAAAATGATTAAAACGGCGGATAACCTGCAACTGTATAAGTATGTTGTACGCAATGTTGCCGACGCTTACGGCAAAACGGCCACGTTTATGCCCAAACCCGTCATGGGCGACAACGGTTCGGGAATGCATACGCACATGTCGCTGTGGAAAGGGGACAAGCCTTTGTTTGCCGGAACCGGGTACGCCGATCTGTCTGACAAAGCTTTGTATTTCATCGGCGGCGTGATTAAACATGCGCATGCCGTAAACGCCTTTACGAATCCGACGACCAACAGTTATAAACGTCTGGTTCCGGGATTTGAAGCGCCTGTTTTGCTGGCGTATTCGGCGCGTAACCGTTCGGCGTCCTGCCGTATTCCTTTCGGTTCCAGCCCGAAATCAAAACGCGTCGAAATCAGGTTCCCCGATCCGACGGCCAATCCTTATCTGGCTTTTGCGGCTTTGATGATGGCCGGTCTGGACGGAATTGAAAATAAAATCCACCCGGGGGAACCGATGGATAAAAACCTGTACGATCTGCCGCCGGAAGAGTTGAAAAACGTTCCTTCCGTCGCGATAGATCTGCGGCAGGCTTTGGACGCTTTGGATTCGGATCGTGCTTTTTTGAAAAAAGGCGACGTTTTCACCGACGACCTGATCGATTCGTATCTGGAAATCAAGCGGGCTGAATTAAAAGAGTATGACAAGACTCCGCACCCGCTTGAATATAAAATGTATTATTCGTTGTAAAACGATGCGGCGCGCCGTTCTGATTATCGGGCTTGTTTTCTGGCTGTGTATCGGGGCGGCGCGCGCGCAAAGTCTTTCTTTGGTGCGCGACGAAGAAGTCGAACGCGCCGTTTCTTTTTATCTGACGCCTTTATTTGAAAAAGCCGGACTGGACGTTCATAACATGAACATTCATCTGGTAAAGGACGATTCGATTAACGCTTTTGCCGCGAAAGGACTGCATGTTTTTATTCATACGGGGTTGTTGCTGAAGGCGGACAACGCGCAGGAAGTAATCGCCGTGCTGGCTCATGAAACCGGCCATATTGCCGGCGGGCATGTCGTGCGTTTGTATGAAAATATGCGTATAGCCCAACGCAGCATGCTGGTGTCGATGGTTTTGGGCGCGGTGGCGGCAGCGGCCGGCGGCGGAGCGGACGCGGCGGTCGGCGCAATGCTGGGCGGCGTTAATTCGATGCAGAGCGTTTTTGCCGCGTACCGCCGCAGCGAAGAAAACGCCGCGGATCAGATTGCCGTTTCTTTATTGGCGCGTACGGGACATGATTTTTCCGGTTTTGAAACGATTATGCGCAAGCTGCAGACGCAGGAAGATTACCAGCTGACCGATGATTTTGCGTTATGGCGTTCACACCCGGCGGTCAAAGAACGGTTAAGTTTTATTTTAGCGCGGCAGAAAAAGGAAAAAACGGAATTCGCCGTCGATTCCAAACGTCTGGCGGCGGAAAACGCTTTGTTTGAACGTATTCGCGCAAAGCTGTACGGTTTTTTATACCCTTCGAAAAAAACGTTGGAACGTTACCCGGAAAAAGACGTAAGCCTGCCGGCGCGTTATGCCAGAACGGTTGCTTTTTATAAAGACGGGTATTTTAAAAAGGCTTTGGAACATATTGACGCTTTGAGCGCGGATTATCCGGACGATCCTTATTTTTACGAACTTAAGGGGCAGATTTTATTTGAAACGGGACGCGCGGCCGAAGCGGTGGAACCGTATCAGAAAGCCGTTGAGTTGCTGCAAGATTCGGTTTTGATGCGGGTGGGACTGATTCAAGCGCAGATTGAAAAAGACGATCCGGACAGTCTGCTGCGCGCGCAAAAGGAATTATCGGCCTTTGCCAATACCGGACATGAAATTCCGTTAATCTGGCGGCTGCAGGCGATTGTTTACGGCCGTACCGGACAACCGGGGCTGGCGGCTTATGCTTTGGCGGAATATAATATGATGTCAGGCAATACGAAACAGGCACAAATGTTTGCCGAACGCGCCGTATCGCTTTTGCCGGACGGTCTGCCCGCCAGCCTGCGCGCGCAGGATATCCTTTATGGTATTCGCGACGGCCGTACCGGAAAAAGCCCGGTTGATAAATAAGTGTTTTCAGACGGTCATTTTTGATTTATTATCCTATTTTAGTTTTTCACTGAAGAAGGGTATTAAAATGCTGCGTAAAGTATTTGTTTTGTTTTTATTGGCTGCAGTCGCTCTGCCTTCTGCGGCGCAGGCCAAGTTCTTTCAGTTCGGTCTGAATGAAGATGAAGTTAAAAACGTCGTCAAGGAATACCTGCTGAATAATCCCGAAATTGTAAAAGAAGCCTTGGATAATTATATTTTAAAAGAAGAAGAAGCCAGAAAACAGGCGATGGTCGGTAAATTAAAATCCAGCCGCACGGCTTTGGAACGCGATCCGAATACGCCGGTTTTGGGAAATCCCGACGGGGATATCACGATTGTTGAATTCTTTGATTA
>JAJXEL010000034.1:7556-16082 GCA_021639925.1 Alphaproteobacteria bacterium
CCCGAAAGTATGGGAATATGTTCAAAACGACGGAAATATCCGCTGGGTGCTGAAAGATATGCCTTCATTAAGCGAAACGTCGGATCTGGCTGCGCGCGCAGGTCTGGCCGCCGAAAAACAGGGCAAATATTTCGAAATGCACCAGGCGATGATTACGCATAACGGCCAGCTGACCGAAGAAGATATTATTACTTATGCAAAATCTTCCGGCCTGAATATGGAACAGTTTGAAAAAGACAGAAAAGACAAGGCGTTGGACAAGATTCTGAATGCTAACCGCATTTTGGCGAACCGCCTTGAATTCCGCGGAATCCCGAATTTCATTATCGGCGATTTTATTTCTCCGGGGGCAATGATGGGCGACGAGCTGGACGTTAACGTCAAAGCTATTCGTGAAAAGGCTGCCGGTGCCGAAACGGCTGAATAATATCTGATTTTATAGAAACGCCGGAAAATTTCCGGCGTTTTTTTGTTGGAGGAAATATGCTGATTATTCTGGGCGGACTGCCGGGGACAGGCAAAACGACAACGGCCGGTATCTTGGCGCGGTTATTGCAGGCCGTTTATCTGCGCATTGATACGATCGAACATGCTTTAGCCGGTAAATATATTGAAAAATCCGCTATGAATGACGCCGGTTATGCCGCGGCATACGGCGTGGCGGAAGATAATCTGCGCCTGGGCCGGTATGTCATTGCCGACAGTGTCAATCCTTTGGAAATAACGCGCCGGTCTTGGCGGCGGACGGCGGAACGCGCCGGCGTTTCGTTTCTGGACGTGGAATTTATTTGTTCCGATCCGGAGCAACACCGATATCGTGTTGAAAACAGAACATGCGATCTGCCGGGATTTGTGTTGCCGTCGTGGCAAGACGTTATTGAACGGCACTATGAACGACGCACGGACGACCGCCTGATCTGCGATACGGCCGTTATGTCGGCGCAGGCTGCCGCGGATTTTATTTTACAACATATCAGCGTCCGGCCGGTTCATGATGCAGGACGTCTGTAAATTCCGTTTCCTGTGAAGGATCCAGCGGTTTGTATTGTTTGGCCGGGGGAGAAGGGGCCGTGCTTTTCTGCGGTTCGGTACGGCTCATATCCTGATCGTTATTCGATAACTTGCCGAACAAGGAACGTATCGCTCCGGGCGCCAGAGCCGAAAAAGCGTTAACGGAAATATCCGGCGCGGGCAGTTTTCCTTTGATCGTATAGGTCGGCGCGATTAATCCGCCGCCTTTTTCCCCGGAAAAGATTTTGCCGATCAAAGGGATTTTTCCCAAAAGGCTGTTTAATGTATAAAACGGAATAAGCGATCCGCGCAGGTTCAGGTATCCCGTCTGGCGGTAATATTTGCCGTTAAGCGTGATTCCCAGCGAGGCGCCCGATATAACGGCGTCATAAACGGTCAGGCTTTCTTTGTCCGTTGTATAGGGAATTTCGGCTTTGTCAAAAAACAACCCTTCGCCGCGCAGGGTGTCGATGATGCCGGTCAGCGACGTTAACATCAAAAGGCGTGTCAGGATTTGTTGTTCTTCCAGATAAAAATCTGAAATTTTGACAGTTCCCCGCGATCCCGTAGGAAAAGTATATATGCCGTCCAGTTTTAATTTGCCGCCTTTGACGGTTGAAATATAATCCAAGGCTTTTAATGTATATCCGGCGTCCTGAGAAGTCATGGAAACGGTATATTTGTTTTTTTCCGCCGTCGGCGTCAAAGAAAGAAGCAAAGGAACTTTTTGCTGTCCGATATAACCGGCGACTTCCATTTTTTTCCAGCCGGACTGATAATGGGCGGAAAAAGCATTGTTTTCCGAAAATCCCGCGCGGCTGAGCCATAATTTATCAATGGCGGCCTGAAAAAACATATTGGGGGCGGAGTCGCTTTTTTGTTCCCGGGCGTCGCCGGATTCTGAAAAGGATACTCCTTTGCTCAACAGTCCGGAAAGATCCAGTTCCGCGCCGTTCAGGTCAAAAGAAATCGTTTTGTCCGGCTGAAACCGTACGCGCAGACGCGCGTTTGTCCGTCCGGTCCGAATGGGATTGACCTCTATTTTATTCAGCTGCCCGGTTTTGGTAAAATTAATACTGCTGCGGATATAGGTTTTGTTGGCGTCTGTCAATTCGATCAAAGGCATATCCCGCGGCCGGCCGTTGTTCATCTGCAGCTGCAGAACGCCTTTTCCGGCTGTTTTCGGGGGCTTGACCCAGCCGATTTCCCGGATATCAATGCCGGCGTTTGTCAAATCGCTGGTTATTTCCAGAAAACCTGATCCGTTATTTTTGGTGACCAGATGCAGATCCGTCGGCAAAACGCCGCTGACGGCCGGCGGGTCAAACAAAGGATAGCCCAGGAAATCCCTGGCCCGTTCGTTTAAATCAATATGCAGCCGGATATCAGCCGTTATTTCTTTGGATTTGTCAAAACTTTGGAACAGGGAATATTTTGCCGTGGAGGAATAAAACAAAGCCGTTCCGTTAAGCGTTAAATCCCTGTCGTTTAATTCCAGCTGCAATATGGCGTCCTGCAGGCCGTATCCCAAAGCAATGTCGCCGATGTCTGCGTTTTGAACGTCGGCGCTGGCTTTGATTTTAATTTGATCGGCGCTTTGGAAAGCGTCGCCGATCGGAAAAGCCAGCTGTAAATTGCCTTTTGCCGTTCCGGTTGTTTTGTCCGGCTTTAAGCCCATGTCTTTCGCCAATCCCAGGGGCGGAGCGTCCAAAACGGTTAAAATGTCGGGAACTTTCCCGGATAAATCAAGATTCAAAACGGCGGAAGAAACGGGTTTTGTTAAATCCAGAAAAGTTAAAGTGCCGCCGTCTGCGATTGAAATGCTGTCCGTATTGCCCTTTGAAACTGTGATGGTGATTTTATCGCGCGTTAAATAAACATTTCCCGAAACGGCATTGATCGGCGGCATTCCGTCCATATAGCTGACCTGAGTGTCAACGACGTTGACCGTTCCGTCCACTTTATCGGCGTCAACGCCGTTTTCATTTTTCAAACCGGCAAAATGCAGAGCAAATTTGGCGTCTGTAATCAGTCCGCCTTTCAGGTTTTCCTTAACCCAGCCGTGGACGTCCGGCCCGATGGAAGCCGGCCAGTAATCCGGCAGCATGTCCATGGGAATATTCGTTGCTTCGGCATTTAAAACAGCCTGGATTTTTTCCCAGTTCTGCGCGTCGATGGCTTCGCCGATACCGGAAACGGAAAAATTACCCCAGGCTTTGCCGCCGTTTTGCAAAATCAGGCGGAAATTGGAAATATCAAAGTTGTTGGCCGATCCGTACCATGAACCGTTCAGTTTAAAACGGCTGAGGTTATAACGGGCAATAACGGGAGCAGGCAGATTGACAATGCCTTCGCCGCCGGTAATTTCAAAGTCGATTCTGTCAATCGCTTCGCGCCAGTCGGCCAAAGAGCTGCCGTTCATTAAAGGCAGAGCGTCAATCTGCGTGTTGACGGCCAGGCTGACGGGCGTCGTGAAATTTTTTAAATACGGATATTTCTGCGCGGCCAGAGAATTAGTCAGGTCCAAATCATCAATATTGACGGCAAAAGAAATTTTTTTCCCTTTGCCTTTCCACCGGCCGTTCAGGTTAATCATCAACAGCTTGTTGTTTTTCATCTGCACGGCCAGGGAACCGTTGAGATGATTTTTTCTGAAACGGCGCGAATAAGTCAAATTAACGGCCGGCAGAGACCATTCGGCCTGGTGTTTGATATCTGTGATTTTTATCGCGGCCTTGACCAAAGAAAATTCGGTCAAATGTTCTTCGCGCTTTAACAGGCGGAGCATTGTTTCCAAGGAAAAAGACGGTTTATTTTCTTCTTCGGCCTCTTTTAATTCCCCTGTCTGGTCAATCTGCAGGTGCAGATATGGGCGGTAAACGGCGATTGTTCTGGGCGCGATCGTGCCGTGCATCAAAGCGATCAGGCTGAATGAAAAAGACATTTGCGGCACGGCCAGAACCAATCGTTTTTGTTCGTCGAACGCTTTGAAGTTTTTCAAGGCAAAATCAATCGGGTGACGTATGCCGCCCCAGCGCATTTCGGCCGATTCAATGGAAATATCGGCGACGGTGTCCGATGACGAAGCGGCTTGTATCAGATAAGGAATATAGGGGTTGATGTCGATCGGGCCTTTATGCAGCCGCCAGAAAAAAGCGCCGGTTGCTGCCAGCAGGCAGGCAACGGTGATTTGCAGAAAAATCAAAAAAAATCTGAAAACCTTGCGCAACACGAATAAACCCCTTAAAACAGAGTCTACTATAGAATCACCACCGCGTTCTTTCCACAAAGAAGATGAATTTAAAACAAAAAAACACATATTTATTGCCAAAGGATCATCTCCTGTACAAAGAATGGACAGAAGGGCTGTCCGATCTGCCCCGCGAAACGGCGTTGTTTTTTCAAACGGCGGCGGCTGATGAATTTATCCGCCGCCAGCTGGGATATTTAAACGGGACTTCGCCTTATCTGGTGCGCCTGATTTTGGCGGAACGCAAATTTTTGGCGGATATTATTCAAAAAGGGTATCGGCAGGTTTTTGCCGCGGTATTGAAAGAATCGTTTTTACGCCTGTACGGTATGCGGGATACGGATATGGTCGGCAAAGAACTGCGTTTGTTAAAACGCCGCTGCGCTTTGCTGATTGCTTTGGCCGACATTGACGGGCAGTGGGATTTGGGAAAGGTAACGCACGCTTTGTCCGTTTTGGCCGAAGCCTGCGTGCGTATTGCCGTTTGCGCGGTTTTGCTGCGTTATCATGAAAAGGGCGATTTATGTCTGCCCGATCCGGCAAATCCGGAAAAAGACAGCGGTTTTTTCCTGATCGCAATGGGCAAGTTAGGGGCCGGAGAATTGAATTATTCGTCGGATATCGACTTGATTATTTTATTTGACGAAGACAAGGTTCCCTATACGGGAAAAAGAGAAACCGGTTCGTTTTTTACCCGGCTGACACAGGAAATCATCGCGCTTTTGGACGACAAGACGGCTTACGGATATGTGTTCAGAACGGATCTGCGCCTGCGGCCGGATCCGGGGTCGACGCCGGTGGCGCTCAGTACGCAGGCGGCGGCCTGTTATTATGAAAGCTTTGCCCAGAACTGGGAACGCGCCGCGTTTATCAAAGCCCGCGTCATTGCCGGGGACAAGGCTGCCGGAAATGCTTTTTTAAAGGAAATCAAACCCTTTGTCTGGCGGCGGACAACTGATTTTTACGCGCTGCGCCAAATCAGCGAAATCAAACGTTCTTTGGGCGCCAGAAGCACCGAAACGCCGGATAAAGCCGGCTTTAACGTCAAGCTGGGGCAGGGCGGTATCCGTGAAATCGAATTTTTTACCCAGCTGCAGCAGCTGTTATGGGGCGGCCGGGATCCGCGCCTGCGTGCCAGAGGAACTCTGGTCGCTTTGAACGCTTTGACCAAAGCCGGGTGGGTAAAACCGCGGGACAGGCAGGATCTGATTGACGCTTATACTTTTCTGCGCCGGCTGGAACATCGTTTGCAAATGATTGACGACCAGCAGACGCAGACTTTGCCGAAATCCGCGGAAGAACTGGACGCGCTGGCCCGCTTTGACGGGTTTGAAAACAGCGGCGATTTCCTGCGTGTCCTGACGGATCATTGTGCCCGTGTGCGCCGGATTTATGATTCTCTGTTCGCCAGGGACGATCATGACGGCGCGCGGATTCTTTCTTTCAGCGGAACGGACGTTCCCGTTGAAACGGCGGAATATTTAAAAGGGCTGGGATTTAAAAATATTGATACGATCGGCGAAACGGTGCGCGGGTGGCTGTCGGGGCGTTACCGCGCTTTGCGCAGCGACAGGGCGCGCGAATTAATGGCCGATCTGCTGACGCCGATCTTTAACGCTTTGGGGAAAAGCGAAAATCAGGACGCGGCTTTTCTGGCTTTTGACGAATTTCTGCGCGGTTTGCCCGCCGGCGTGCAGCTGTTTTCTTTGTTTCAATCGCGTCCGGCGCTGCTGGATCTGCTGGCCGGGCTGATTTCCGCCGCGCCCGTTTTATCGCGGGAATTGACCTATCATAACGAGTTGTTTGACGCCGTATTAAGCCCGTCTTTCTTTTCTCCTTTTCCCGGTATGCCGGAACTGCGGGCAGAGGCCGAAGCTTTGCTGGAACTGGCGGAAGACGACGAACAGGCGTTGGACGCTATGCGCCGTTTCGTGCGGGAAAAGAAATTTCGCTGCGCCGTGCTGTTTTTGCAGGGCCTGATGAACAAAGAAGAACCGGGACAATGTCTGTCAGATCTGGCTTCGGCTGTTTTGCAAGCGTTGTGTCCGGTCGTTTTGCGCAGCTTTGAAAAGCGTTACGGCCGGTTTGACCAGTCGTCTTTTTCTTTTGTGCTGCTGGGAAAGGCCGGCAGCGCGGAAATGACTTTTTCTTCGGATCTGGACATTTTGTTCGTTTATGATGTGCGTGACAACGCTTCCGGTTCGTCCGGCGGCGCTTCGTCTTTATCCCCCGGCGTCTATTATGCCCGTCTGGCGCAGCGGTTTGTCAATGCTTTGACCGCGAATACCAAAGAAGGGATTCTCTGGTCGGTCGATATGCGTCTGCGCCCGTCCGGAAATGCCGGGCCGGCAGCGGCTTCATTTGATTCTTTTGATCATTATTACGCCGGTTCCGCCTGGACTTGGGAACTGATGGCGTTGACAAAAGCCAGAGTCGTCTGGGGCGAAACGGATAAAATGTCGGCTGAAATTCAAAAACAGCTCTGCCGTTTTCGCGATCCTGACAAGTTACGGCAGGACGTCTGCGCCATGCGGGAAAAAATCAGGGAACAATTCCGCATTTTGTCCGTTAAAGATCAGATTAAATACGGCGGCGGCGGAATGGTTGATATTGAATTTTCCGCGCAATATCTGCAGCTGAAATATGCCGGACAGTATCCGGACCTGCTGCAAAGAGCAGTTGTTCCCGTTTTTGCCAAAGCCGTCGAATATGGCCTGATCAAACCGCAGACCGGACAGGTTTTCATGCAGGCGTACCGGTTATGGACGTTATTGTCTGTTTTGTTGTCTTTATGTCCCGCGGACGCGGAAGCCGGCTGGGAAAATATTTCAACCCCGACAATCCGGCAGATGTGCCGTTTTTGCGCGGTTGAAGACAAAAACGCTTTGCGCCGCCTGATTGAACAAACGGCGGACGGCGCGGCTTTAAACCGGTTGTTCTGATATTGTGACGGCGCCTTTCAAATGAACGGCTGCTAATTCGGCCGTTTCGGCGTCTTCCGCATGGACAAAAGCCAAAGGAACCCGTGCGGAAACATACATTCCGGGCCGGCAGACATTACTGTAACCCGCGGAATAGTCTATCCGCTGTTCCTGATACAGTCTTCCGGCGCCCATTTCCAAAACGGCCAGGCCGATCCAGCGCAGATTCATTTTGGAAACATATCCTTCCCTGTCAGGGTAAACCGGGCGGATAACCGGCGCTGCCGGCAGGAACGGCGCGGGATTGGAAATAAAGTTCGGCAAAACGCCTTGTTCATATAACATGCGGCTGAAACATTCGGCCGCCTGTCCCGATCCCAAAGCGCGTTCGATTTTTTCAACGGCCTGTTCCTTGTTCTCAACGACTTTATTTTGAATTAAAACGGTCGAACAAATATTGACGACCAGTTCGTGCAATTCCGGATCGCGGGGCCCCGTTCCCGTCAGATAAGCCCAGATTTCGTAAATTTCCAGCGCGTTGCCGATGTTTTGGCCGACGATGTAATCCATCTGGGATAACGTGATATCCGTCGTAATGCCGAAAGCCGGAGCGCATTCTTTGATTTTTTGCGCGCATGTTTCGGCTTCCTGCAGCGAAGGCGTAAAAGACCCGCTGCCGACTTTGACGTCTACTGTCAGGTTTTTAATGCCGCTGGCGATTTTTTTCACCAGCAGGGACATAATCATCAAAGGAATACTGCTGACCGTCGCCGTCACATCGCGGATTGACTGTATGCGCAGGTCTGCCGGCGCCAGTTGTTCCGTCGGCGACATAAAGGCGCAGCCGCTTTCCCGCAGCGTCTTTTTAAACCGCGCCAAAGTCGGGCGCGACGTAAAGCCTTTGATGCTGTCCAGCTTGTCCAGCGTGCCGCCGGCGTGATATTGTATTCTTTCGCAAATCATCGGGACATAAATGCCGCAGGCGGCCAACAGCGGCGCCGCAATGATTTCCGATTTGTCGCCGACCCCGAACATCGTGTAAACGGAAGCGACCGGCCCGTTTAAATCAACGCTGTTCCAGTCTAAAATAATGCCCGTTTCGACAATCGCGTTGACGAAAGCGATAATTTCGTCGTTGTTTAATCCGTTGATTAATGCGGCCATCAGCAATGCGGAAATCTGACCGTCGGCAATCGACCAGTCGTCAATGCCTTGAACAAATTCTTCGATTTCCCGTTTGGTTAAAATCTGTCCGTCTCGTTTTTTGCGAATAATATCCTGCGGCAGCATAATGTATTCCCTGAAAAAGCAGAAAAAGGGCATTCTGCCGAATGCCCTTTTACA
>JAJXEL010000185.1 GCA_021639925.1 Alphaproteobacteria bacterium
CTCCATCTCACAGCGAAATGGACGTTACAAGCATTAACGCCGTTTCCGATTATATTAATGACAAAAGCCCTATAGACGTACTTGTAAACAATGCCGGAATCAGCGTTGATACGAATATTGTATCAAGCGATATAAATACTGAAAAAAACGTCCTTGATACTAACTTATTCGGCGTTTTTAACTGTGCCAGCGCCGTTTTAAAAAACAATCCGGACGCTTTGATAATAAACATAGGTTCAATGTCCGGCACTGCCGCCGGAAGAAATTACAACTCTTACCACGCCGCCAAAGCCGGTGTCATTATGGCAACGCAATGCTGGGCTTTGCAAGGGGTTAACGCCTTTTGCGTCAATGCGGGCAGGGTAGAAGGAAAAATGAGACAAAAACTTTTTCCTAAAGGGGATCCTTTTGCCGGCGCCTTGTTAAAACAAGAAAAATTAGCCGGTTTTATAGCAAAGCTGATCAGTTCGGCTCCAAATCTGGAAAAAGGAAAATGTTTTTGTATCCACTCAGATAACGTTGATCACTTAACAGACAATATGTAGAGGTTGAATATGAAATATGAATTAGCCAGTTCGTCATGGGACAAAGAAGAAATCGAAGCGATAAAGTCCGTCATTGATAATGATATGTATACCATGGGAAAATCAGTCCGTCAGTTTGAAGAAGATTTCGCCCGGTTTACCGGCCATAAATATTGTGTCATGGTCAATTCGGGATCTTCTGCCAATCTGTTGGCCGTTGCCGCGATGTTTTATAAAAAAGACAATCCGCTGCAACGCGGCGACGAAGTCATCGTGCCGGCCGTTTCGTGGGCAACGACGTATTATCCGCTGTATCAATACGGACTGCGTTTGAAATTCGTCGACGTTGACATTAATACGCTGAACTTTGATTTACAGCAGCTGGCAGCCGCCGTTTCAGATAAAACCCGAATGATTTTCGCCGTTAATTTGTTGGGCAACCCGAATGATTATGATGAAATCAAACGCATTATCAACAACAGAAACATCTGTCTGCTGGAAGATAACTGCGAATCTTTGGGCGGTTCTTATAAAGGCAAACCATTAGGGTCAATCGGCCTGATGGGAACTTATTCGACATTTTTTTCCCATCATATGTCAACGATGGAAGGCGGATTGATCGGAACAGACAATGAAGAATTGTATCATATTCTGTTATGTTTGCGTTCGCACGGCTGGACACGTCATCTGCCGCAGGAAAACAAGCTGTGCGTCAAATCAGACAACCACTTTGAAGAAAGCTGGCGTTTTATTTTACCCGGATATAATGTCCGTCCGATCGAAATGATGGGGGCAATCGGTATTGAACAGTTAAAAAAGCTGCCGGAATTTTTGCGGCACCGCCGTAAAAACGCCGAATATTTTAAAAAACTGTTCGCAAACGACGGCAGATTTATTTTACAGCAGGAAATCAGCCAATCCAGCTGGTTTGGTTTTTCTTTTCTGATTAAAGACGACGCGGTTGACAGAACGCGGCTTATCCAAAAACTGACCGAAGCAAACATTGAAACGCGGCCGATCGTAGCGGGAAATTTCGCGCGCAAAGAAGTCGTTAAATATTTCGATTATGAAACTTTCGGCGATTTAAAAAATGCCGATTACGTTGATAAAAACGGTTTTTTCGTCGGCAATCATCAATTCGGTATTACAGACAAACTGGATTATTTGCATACTGTTTTGAAAAGCGTTTAAGAAAAAAAAAGAGCCAAGACGACTTGGCTCTTTTTTATTAAATCACGGTTGCTCCGGCCATTCAATATTTTGCGGAAACCCCGGATCTGCCGGCAGGTCGCGCAGATTTTGACGATATTCTTTCCACTTTTCCCGCAATGCCGACGATAAATTCACATCGGGCAGCTGCGTCCAATCCGTTTCGGCCAGCTTTTCATTCCGGATACTTCTTGCCAGCAGTTCTGTTTGAACAGAACTTAAAGACGGTTTTTCAGCCAAAAACAAAGCGTCATCTTTGACGCTTAAAATTTTTTGTTCCTCATTTGCCTGTTTTGCCGCCTGCATATAGGCCGTCGGATTTTCGTTATAAAGTTGCTGTAGCGTTTTCATGTTCTTTCTCCTTAGTACCCGCCCAGATAAATCCAGCCGGCAAAAGTGTAAAAAGTATTTACGGATTTATTCGCAAACTGCATGCCCGTCGTCGTTACTTCAATGACAGAAGAAATCGAACCGCCCGTTGACAGCGTCTGGGACAACATAACAAACGGCTTGGCGCTGAAAACGACG
Organism: Alphaproteobacteria bacterium; assembly: GCA_021639925.1. Lineage (GTDB taxonomy): Bacteria > Pseudomonadota > Alphaproteobacteria > CAAGCB01 > CAG-977 > UBA11549. The sequence goes on from JAJXEL010000185.1 coordinate 2,262, forward strand.
GGAAACGTATAAGAAATTACGGCGCTGTCGTTATTGATGAAAAAATCAAAAACTTCTTTAAATCCGTCGGACCATAAACGTATAGTCGTATTTTCGCTTTGAACGACGGAAATAATCGCCGGCGGCGTATTTTCGTTTATTTCGTTCTTTGCCGCAGCCCATTTGGCCAAACCGCGCACAGTTTTAGACGCGTAAACGTTCTTATCGACTTTATTTTCTAAAAGAGCCGCGGCCTCATCGGCGCTGTCTGACGCTATTTGGGCTTTCTGCGTCGCCGTTGCCGCATATGCAGCCGCATCTGAAACACTTTGCCGGATTGACGGAATCAGACTGGCCGCATCAGTATTATCAAAAATGTCAACCGTTACGGCGCGCTCCGCCTGTTCTTTGAGCTGCTGCACCTGCATTGTCAGCTTGTCAAAATTACGTTCCAGCGTTTCTGCCGCCAGAATTTCATTTTCCCGATAATCTGTTTCCTGCGTCAAAGGGACTTCGCGCATAATCACAATTTGCGCATTTTCAACCGGCGCCGTTTCAAAAACCACGTTTCCTTCCGAAATCGCCCAGTCCTTTCGTTCTGACTGGACGTCATTCAACAGCTGATAGATTTTTAAATGCTCCTGTTGCAAAAAAGGAAACGGAATTGCAAATATTGACGAAATCCCGTTCCCAACGTAAGAAATCTTATTTATTGTTGTACTTACCGTCATTTTTACCTCGAAAAAAAAGCAGGGTATCCCCCTGCATTGACAATAAGCGCATTACTTAATGATATAACAT
>JAJXEL010000186.1 GCA_021639925.1 Alphaproteobacteria bacterium
CTACACGCGTTTGTTTGAAAAAATTTTAAATTATGTTGACGGTTCGCTTCAGCTTTGGCACCATAAAAAAGATTATTTTTTCATCAGCGGGGGTTAAAATGACAAAATCTGAATTGATTGCGCGTATTGCCGAATTAAATCCGCATTTGTATCAAAGCGATGCCGAAAAAATCGTCACAACGATTTTTGACGAGATCGCCGCCGCTTTATCCGAAGGCCGCCGCGTCGAATTGCGCGGGTTCGGCGTTTTTTCCGTCCGCGCCAGAAACGCGCGCGCGGGGCGTAATCCCAGAACCGGCGAAAAGGTCAGCGTCGAAGCCAAAAATGTTCCCTTTTTTAAAGCGGGCAAAAAATTAAAAGACCGCCTGAACGCCGAAGAATAAGGACAAAGTTCTTGAAAATCATTCATTTCATTTTCAGTTGCGTCGTGTTGTTTTTTACGGTGTCTTTCGCCGTTTCAAACAAACAGGAATTCGCGCTGACGCTATGGCCGTTTCCGTTTGAAATCACGTTGCCGGTCAGCTTTATCGTTTTGGCGTTCGCCCTGCTGTTTTTTATTTTCGGCGGCATTTACAGTTGGATACTGACAATTCCCGTCAGAAACGAACGTTATCAGCAGGCAAAAAAAATTAAAGAACTGACCAAAAAAATAACCGAATTGGAAACCGATTCGTAAAAAAAACCGGGAAAAACGTTTCAGGTATACTTTTCAGTCGCTTTCCTGATCGGATTCTGATAAAAGATTGGTCGTAACGATCGTAATGAAGTAGGTGTCTGTAATGAATTGGTTGACAAGCTATGTGCGCCCGAAACTGCAAAGCCTGGTCGGCGCCAAGGAAATTCCCGATAATTTATGGGAAAAATGTCCTTCCTGCGGTGCGATGATTTACCACCGCGAACTGGAACAGAATTTCAGAATATGCCCGCAGTGCAGCCATCATATGCGTCTGGAACCCGAAAAACGTCTGGAAATGATGTTTGACGACGGCCGGTATACTTTGATCGAACTGCCCGAAGTCAAAGAAGACCCGCTGAACTTTTCAGATCTGAAGGATTACACCGACCGGTTAAAGGACGCTCGTAAAAAAACCAAGAAAAACGACGCTATTCTGGTTGCGTCCGGCACAATGGACGGCATGAACGTCGTCGTCGGCATTTTCAATTTCGCTTTTATGGCCGGATCTATGGGCACGGCTGTCGGCGAAAGCATTGTCGCCGCCGTTGAACTGGCTATTTTACAGGACGCTACTTTGATTTTAATTCCGGCGTCGGGCGGGGCGCGCATGCAGGAAGGCATTTTATCCTTGATGCAAATGGCCCGTACGACAATGGCCGTGCGCAAGTTAAAAGAAAAAGGCCTGCCCTATTTCGTTATCCTGACAGACCCGACGATGGGCGGCGTTTCCGCATCGTTCGCCATGCTGGGGGACATTGCCATTGCCGAACCCGACGCCTTAATCGGATTCGCCGGCGCCCGCGTTATTGAACAGACGATTCGCGCCAGCCTGCCTAAAGGATTCCAAAAGGCCGAATATCTGATGGAACACGGTATGGTGGATATGATTGTCGATCGCCGCCAGATCCGGCCGACCGTCATTAAATTGATCGGTATGCTGCGCAATCCCCACCCGGCGATCGATCCCGTCCCGTTTACCCGTAAAAAAGAAGAAACGGCATAATTCGCAATCGCTGGAAATTAGAGGTATTTTTATGACGCTGACAAAACCGCTGGCCGGTATAAAAGTTTTAGACATGACCCGCGTTCTGGCCGGGCCTTATTGTACGCAAATGCTGTTTGACCTGGGGGCCGAAGTCATTAAGGTTGAAAATCCTTCTCACGGCGACGATTCCCGTTTGTTTCAGCCGTTTAAAGAAAACAGAAGCCTTTATTTCGAATCGATCAACGGCGGGAAAAAAAGCTTAACGCTGAACCTGAAAAATCCCAAAGCCGTTGAAATTTTAAAAAAACTGATCGCTCAGGCAGACGTTCTGGTTGAAAACTTCCGGCCGGGCATTATGGCGAAATTCGGGCTGGATTATGAAAACGCAAAAAAAATAAATCCCAGCCTGATTTATGCGTCTATTTCCGGATTCGGCCAGGACGGCCCGGACGCGTTAAAGCCGTCTTATGACATTTTAGCGCAGGCGCGCGGCGGTATTATGAGCCTGACCGGCGCGCCGGACGGCGATCCGATGATGATCGGCGTTTCGTTCAGCGATATGAACGCGGGCGTATTTGCCGTCACCGCGATCATGACGGCTTTGTATCAGCGGGAAAAAACAAAAGAAGGGGCTTATGTTGATATTTCCATGCTGGATTGTCAGGTTGCTTTGTTGGAAAGCGCCATGATGCGTTATCAGGCGACAAAAATTCCGCCCAAAGCCGTTGGCTGCCGCCATGCGACGGAAACGCCTTTTCAGTCTTTTAAAGCTTCGGACCGGCCTTTTGTCCTGGCCGCCATTGCCGGAGAAGCCATGTTCCAGCGTTTATGTCAGGCAATCGGACGTCCTGAAATCGGTTCGGATCCCCGGTTTGCCACAATTGCCGCCCGTCACGATCATGTCGAAGAACTGGGCGATGCTTTACAGGCTGTTTTCATCACCAAAACGGCCGCCGAATGGGTCAGCTTGCTGGAAGAAAACGCCATTCCCGTTTCCATGATACAGAATTTAGAAGAAGTCTGCCGGGATCCGCAGGTTCAGGCGCGTCATATGCTGATCGATTCGCAAGCGCCCGAATTAAAAGACGTAAAAATGATTGCCTGCCCGATCAGGATATCTTCCGCTGCGCAGCAGGAATCACGGCCCGCCGCCCCGGCATTAGGGCAGGACACGGTTGAAATCCTGCATCATCTGGGAATGGGCGATACGGAAATCGACGCTTTAAAAGAACAAGGCGTCATCTGATCCTACTACCCGTAGGGGGAAAACGTCCTCCGGACAGGGCTACTACCCGTAGGGGGCACTACCCGTGCGGGGAAAACATCAGGTCATGTCGGTGGCAGAAATCAAAAACTGA
>JAJXEL010000035.1 GCA_021639925.1 Alphaproteobacteria bacterium
AAGGTAGCGAAATTCCTTGTCGGGTAAGTTCCGACCTGCACGAATGGCGTAACGACTTCCCCACTGTCTCCAAGATAGGCTCAGCGAAATTGAACTCTCCGTGAAGATGCGGAGTACCCGCGGTCAGACGGGAAGACCCCGTGCACCTTTACTACAACTTTGCAGTGGTATTAGGGATTGAATGTGTAGGATAGGTGGGAGCTTATGAAATCCGGGCGCCAGTTCGGAGGGAAGCAACCTTGAAATACCACCCTTTTGATCTCTGATATCTAACCTAGAATCGTGAAGCCGGTTCGGGGACCCTGCATGGTGGGTAGTTTGACTGGGGCGGTCGCCTCCCAAAGAGTAACGGAGGCGCGCAAAGGTTGGCTCAATCTGGTCGGAAATCAGATTTAAGAGTGTAATGGCATAAGCCAGCCTGACTGCGAGAGCGACAGTTCGAGCAGATACGAAAGTAGGTCATAGTGATCCGGTGGGTTCCATATGGAAGGCCCATCGCTCAACGGATAAAAGGTACGCCGGGGATAACAGGCTGATACTCCCCAAGAGTCCACATCGACGGGAGTGTTTGGCACCTCGATGTCGGCTCATCACATCCTGGGGTCGGAGCAGGTCCCAAGGGTTCGGCTGTTCGCCGATTAAAGTGGTACGCGAGCTGGGTTCAGAACGTCGTGAGACAGTTCGGTCCCTATCTGCCGTGGGTGTAGGATACTTGAAAGGAGCTTTCCTTAGTACGAGAGGACCGGGAAGGACGCACCTCTGGTGTACCAGTTGTTCCGCCAGGAGCATCGCTGGGTAGCTAAGTGCGGACGGGATAACCGCTGAATGCATCTAAGCGGGAAGCCTCCCTTAAAACAAGGTATCCCCATTAAGGCCGTGGAAGACGACCACGTCGATAGGCCGAAGGTGGAAACGCTGCAAAGCGTGAAGCTGATCGGTACTAATAGCCTGATTGTCTTGTTCTTCGTTCGTATGTATAAATTACATACCCTGTAAGAATTAGACTTTTTAACCTTCATAATATACCTGATCTGAAGACCATAGCATTGCTTGAACCGGTGGTTATAGCAAAGGAGATACACTCGATCCCATCCCGAACTCGACAGTGAAACCCTTTCACGCCAATGGTACTTTGTCTCAAGACACGGAAGAGTAGGTCGCTGCCGGCTCTAGTAATGCTATAACATGCTCCGCTTTCTCTCTCCTTAATCCTCCCCCCAACACGCACGCCCGCCTCCAACAGGCGGTCTTTTTTTTACCACAAAAATAATAATATCCCTACCCTCATATACTCGTCTGAACAAAAAATGAACCTCACTCCAAAACTAACCTAATGCTTATAAATAAAATCAAGGGAGGATTAACTGTTCCTGATCTGATCAAAAAGTAAAGGGGCAACACGCGGTTAGCCCCTTTCAGTTTTTGAATCTCGGATTCTTGTTAACGGAAAGAACCCAAAATAATCATCTGCTAAATGATATAAATAAATTGTCATAAATTTATAGGTGTGTCAATATATTTAAACACAATTTAAAGGCGGAGTGCGTTATGGATTATATTTTAGGTCTGGATTTGGGTGAAACGTCCTTGGGCTGGAGTGTGATTGAAACAAAAGAAGGAATCCCATACCGGTTTGAAAACTTCGGCGTGCGGATTTTTTCAGACGGGCGTGACAGTAAAAGCAAAGAGCCTTTGGCTGTCGCACGCAGAACAGCGCGCGGAATGCGCCGCCGCCGCGATCGTTTTATTATGCGCCGCGAAACGTTAATGAAAAAACTGATCAAATACGGCCTTATGCCGCTTGATAAAACGGAACGCAATGCATTAGAAAAGTTGAATCCGTATGAATTGCGGGCAAAAGCTTTGGATGAACGTTTGACGCCTTATGAATTAGGGCGGGCTTTGTTTCATATCAATCAACGCCGGGGCTTTAAAAGCAATTTAAAGACGGATAAGAAAGACGCGGAAAGCGGCGCAATGAAGAAGGCGATTACGGAAACGAAGGAGAAAATGGCGGAAGCGGGCGCGCGTACGTTCGGCGAGTATCTGTATCTGATGAATAAAGGCAAGAAATCAACGCAGGATTTTGTTCCGGTACGCGCTAAATCCGCTGTTGTCAAAGGCAAAGCAAGTTATTTGTTGTATCCTGACCGGTCGATGTACGAAGACGAACTGCGTTTGATTTTTGCAAAACAGAACGTTGATAAAGAAATTGCGGACGATTTGTTTCAAACGATTTTTTATCAGCGGCCTTTGAAGGTTCCTGAACTTGGTTACTGCCCATTTGAGGAAGAGGAAAAAAGGGCATATTGCGCTTTGCCGACATATCAGCGTTTCAGATTGCTTCAAAATATCAATCAACTGATTATTTTATACGACGATGATAAACGTCCTTTGACGGACGAGGAACGAAACGTACTGTATCATTATGCGGCGGAAAATTTTTCCTGTTTGGATAAAAATCGCCGGTTACTGACTTGGGCGGCGGCGAAAAAGTTGTTAAAGCCGTTTGGAATCAATGCAAAAGCTGTTTTCAATCTGGAATCGGAACGGCGTAAAGGCTTGGATGCGGATTCGACTTCGGCGAGATTGTCGGACGAATCATGTTTCGGTCAAGAGTGGTTTTCGTTTGATCTGCGCAAGCAGGACGAAATTACACTGTTGATTTTAACCGCGCAGGACGAAACGGCTTTGATCAAAGAAATCATGGACAAGTACGGTCTTGACGAAGAGAAGGCGAAAAACGTCGTTTTGGCTTCTTTGAAATTAGAGGACGGCACGGCTTCTTTAAGCGTCAAGGCGATGGAAAAGATTATGTCGTTTTTGCGGCAGGGACAGCTGTATAATCAGGCTGTTGTATCGGCGGGATATACTTTTTCTTTAAAGACAAAAGGCGCTTTGCCGGAACGTTACGACACTTTCATCAATCCGGAAACGGGCGATATATACGACGAACTGCCTTATTACGGCGAAGCGATGCCAAAACGGGTGATCGGCGGGACATTCGCGGCGGCGGACAAAGCTGATCCGGAAGCGTATTTCGGCAAAATCAACAATCCCACGGTTCATATCGCCTTGAATCAGGTGCGGAAACTGGTCAACGAGCTTGTCAAACGTTATGGTCACCCTGCGGAAATCGTTGTCGAACTGGCGCGCGAATTGAAAATGGGCCGGCAGGAAAAGGCCGAATTTGAAAAAATGCAGTCAGAAAACACCAAGGACAATGAACGAATCGAAAAAGAGCTGGAACGGATTGGCGTGAAGAATACTTACGATAATCGCATGAAGTATAAATTGTGGGAAGATCTGGCGGACGATCCGGTTCAGCGTGTCTGTCCTTTCTGCGGAAAAATGATCAGCCGGGAAGATTTGTTTTCCGACAAATTTGAAATCGAACATTTATTGCCGTTTTCACGTTCATATTCCGACGCGCGGACGAATAAAGTCATTTCCTGTCGGGAATGCAACCGTGAAAAGGGGAACCGATCTCCATGGGAAGCTTTTCATAAAGACGCCGTTCGTTGGAATGAGATTCTGGGCAGAGCGGAGCGCTTTTCGACAAAACACGATCCGAAAAAATCCAGAGCGAGCCGTTTTCGTGAAGACGCGATGAAAAATTTGGACGATGTGCTGGCGCGTATGCTGACGGATACGCAGTATATGGCAAAAATAGCCCGGCAGTATTTGTGCTTTGCGGCGCACCCGACCAAAGTCCGCGGAATCCCCGGACAACTGACGGCAAAACTGCGTCATCACTGGGGGTTGGAAAACCTGTATCCCGAAGGCCAAAAAGACAGAACGGATCACCGTCATCATGCCGTAGACGCTTTTGTCGTTGCCTGTACGGGACGGGGGACCTTGCAAAAATACGCGACGGAACGCAGAGATTACCGTTCCGAGAAAACTCAAATGCCGCAGGAAAAGGCGCCTCATCTGCCTTATCCCGATTTCAGGCTGTCAGAAATACAAGCGGCGTTTGACAAGATGGTGATTTCTCATAAACCCGATCACGGCAATCCGCAGCAGGCGATCAAACTGGGAAAAACCGTCGCCAGACTGCACGAAGAAACGTATTACGGCATGGCGGGCGAAGGAGATAAAAAAGGGACTTGGAAGCTTATTCAGCGTGTGCCGGTATCCGAATTTAAAACGGAAAATGATTTGGACATTATTATCGATCAGGCAGGAACGGCAAATCCGATACGTGCTTTGTTGGACGGCAAAGAAAAGGAGGAACATGAAACGATTATTCAAAAGTATTTTGCGGATCGCGGCATGCGCAAAGTCAGAACTTATCGGGAACGCAGCAAAGACGTTGTCTTGTCCTTTAAGGATAAAAACGGAAAGCCGTACCGTTACGCGATTTACGGCGGCAATGCGTATGCTGAAATTTATTGCCCAGATCGCGGTAAAAACGCCGGAAAATGGCAAATCGAGATTATTCCGAACTATTGCGCGCATCAAAAAGACTTTGTGCCGAAATGGCGCCATACGGACGCGCATGCGAAACTGATTATGCGTCTGCATATTGACGATATGGTCGCCTATGAAAAAGACGGCGAGACAATCATCGCCAGAGTGAAAAAGATGACGGGTAGTCTTTTTTATTTGCGACCTCATGGAATCGCAAAAGAAGATGGAGATAAACTTTCTTGGGCGGCTTCTGCCGAACAATTCAGATTGCATAACGGACGCAAAATCACGGTAACGATAGACGGGCGGGTGATTGACCCGAAACGTCCGAAGAACGAAGAAAGCAATGGATCGGATAATTGAAATCGCGCAGGATAATCGTCATTTGGCTGTTGAACGCGGCTTTATGACGGTATCGGAATGCGGTCGGGAAATCGGGCGCGTGCCGGTTGATCAGATCGGGGCAGTGATTGCAAACGCACACGGGATAACTTATTCCAATAACCTGTTGGTTCGATTGGCTGAACAAAAAGCGCCTCTTGTCATATGCGGGGCGAATCACGTTCCCGCGGCGGTCGTTTTACCGATGGAATCACATCATTTGCAGGGCGATATCATCACGGCACAGGCGGGTTTGAAGAAAACGACGCTCAATCGTTTTTGGAAGGAAATCATTTGTTCCAAAATAACGCAGCAGGCGGAAATCCTGTCCGTTTGCGGTCAGCCAGACGCGCCGTTAAGGTATATGGCAAAACAGGTGAAAAGCGGCGATCCCGAAAATTTGGAAGGGCAGGCGGCAAGATATTATTTCCAGACTCTGTTCGGCAAAGATTTTCGCCGCGACAGGGCTTTGGACGGCATTAACGCGCGATTGAATTACGGATATACGATTTTGCGTTCAGCCGTGATTCGTGCGATTGTCGGGGCGGGGCTCTCCCCGTCTTTGGGCATACACCATTGCAACCAATACAATGCAATGCGTCTGGCGGACGATTTAATGGAACCGTTTCGCCCTTTGGTCGATTTTTGTGTTTACCGCCAATCCGAAACAACAAAGCTAACTCCGGAAATCAAAAAAAGGCTTGTTTCTTTGTTGTCTTGCACGGTGCAAACCCGCAAAGGGGCATGTGAAATCGTTTATTTAATAACAAATTTGGCGATTTCTTATGCCAAATGCGCTTTGGGTGAAACGGACAGACTGGATTTGCCGGAAGCCATGTCGGGCATGGATTTATGGGGACTGTGATATGTCGGTAACGGGGTATAATTTGATGTGGATGATGGTCATGTTTGATTTGCCCGTAACCGATTCCGAAGAGCGTAAACGCGCAACGGCATTTCGAAATTATTTATTGGACGAAGGTTTTGAGATGAGCCAGTTTTCGGTCTATATCCGCTTTTGCGGCACACGTGAAATGGCAGATCCGTTCGTCAAAAGAATAAAAACGCAAGTGCCGCCGGACGGAAATGTCAGTATTTTGTTTTTTACGGATAAACAATTTGCGGAGATCATAACATTTCAGAATCGAAAACCGGTTTTAATGGCGGAAAAACCGGATCAGCTGACGCTTTTTTAAAGGGAAAAATATGAAAAAAGCCTTTGTTTCCAAAGGCTTTTTCTGTTTTCATTATAGCAGATGATCATTTTGGGTCAAACCGCAACCTATGGAAGGAGCGCAATAATGTTTTGTGAATTATAGCAGATGATCATTTTGGGTCAAACCGCAACTTGTTTTGCAGTTGCTTCAATCAAAGAGTTATTATAGCAGATGATCATTTTGGGTCAAACCGCAACCAATGTAGGCTTTCCATTGAACCAGACACAATTATAGCAGATGATCATTTTGGGTCAAACCGCAACTAATCGTTTGCTGTGGTCAAATTGGGAAAAATTATAGCAGATGATCATTTTGGGTCAAACCGCAACTCCGAAGGCGTCGCGATCGTTCAAATGTCAATTATAGCAGATGATCATTTTGGGTCAAACCGCAACGTCTTGCTGCTTGTTCTGCTTCCATTTTTTTATTATAGCAGATGATCATTTTGGGTCAAACCGCAACAGGGCGAGTCAAAGATGACTATTCTTGATTATTATAGCAGATGATCATTTTAGGTCAAACCGCAACGTGAAGACGGCGGCGACGCCCGTTTGCAATATTATAGCAGATGATTATTTTGGGTCAAACCGCAACAAGGGTCGGGCGCTCGATTACTTTAAAGATATTATAGCAGATGATTATTTTGGGTCAAACCGCAACTTAATCACACCGCCCGCAATATAGGCGTACATTATATCAGATAATTTTTTGGTCAAACCAGATTTTCTAAAAAGTTTTTCTGCTTTTTAACGCGTTATACCACGTTTTTATGGCGGGGAAAATGCAGAGCTTTTTATTCGGGCATTCTTATCCGATTATTCCGATCTCGATATTTGCTTTTTCGTTCAGGGCTGTTATAATGACGCTGAATATCCGCAAGGATATTCGGGGCGTCAGAAACCCCTTATTGATGTAGTCGTTTTATGCATAGCGACTTTAAAAATGTATGCCGACTTCTGTCCCGTTGGGCGGATGTCGGCTGAATACGGCTATTTGTGCCCAATAGGTCGAGCCGATAACATCAATACGGTTTCTGAACATCCGCCCACCGTTTAGGTGGGTTTTTTGATGGATATTTAGGGATTTTTCCGTATGAATAAAAAATTCATAATGTCTGTATTTTATTGCCTTGTCTGCATTGGTTTTCTGAGTATTTTATTGCGGCCGGAACGCAGGGTTGAAGTATTTTTTTCGCCTTCTTTTGATTGTGAAGTCAATATTATCAATGCGATTGCGAATACTGAAAACACATTGGATATTGCTGTTTTTTCGATGACAAACAAAACAATTTTGAACGCGTTGTTAAAAGCGCATGAAAGAGGGGTGCTGATCCGGTTTTTAGGCGACAGAACGATGGAATTGAACAAATATTCGGTCTTTCCGGTTTTAAAAAAAGCGGGAATCAGTTTTCGTTTTAACGACGCGTTTGAATTAGAACATAATAAATTTGCGATTTATGATGATAATATTGTTTTGACCGGATCATATAACTGGACACGTTCGGCTTCTGATTCTAACAGTGAAAATTGCATATTTTTACATAATGATAAAAAAGTGGTTCAGCGTTACAAAGAAAGATTTAATTATTTGTGGGGCTTGAATGATGATCCCGCGGAAAAACTTCATGCGGAAATAATTAGTAATAAATAAAACGGATATCATTCAATTAAAACGATACAATTTACTATATTTTTATTTTGTTTCTCCTTGCTAAAATAAGGCGTAAGTTTTATTTGAGAGGTTGAAATGTCCGCGACAGCCGTTCGTTCTTATACTTGGAAAGAAGAAGTTTTTAACAGTATAACGCATGGTATAGGTATTTTATTCAGCATCACATGTTTAACTTTGCTGGTCACTTTGTCTTCCGTTTACGGGAACATGTGGAGTGTTATTTCCAGCTGCATTTTTGGTTTCAGCATGATGATGATGTATACGGCGTCGACGGTTTACCATGCGGCCGCGCCGTCTGAAACCAAAAAAGTATTAAAAAAAATAGACCATATTGCGATTTACTTTTTAATTGCCGGGACATACACGCCGATATTGTTGGTTTTAATGCGAAATCCTGTCGGTTGGACAATGTTGGGCGCCATATGGGGACTGGCGCTGGTCGGAACGATATTAAAGCTGGTATTGACGAATATTGACGGGCGGTTTTGGTCTGTAGCTCTTTATTTGATTATGGGGTGGCTGATTGTCGGAGCGTTTCGGCATGTTTTGAACGTTTTGCCGCCCAGAGCATTGTTGTTTTTATTTTTAGGCGGGATTTTTTATACAACCGGCGTCTTTTTTTATGTCTGGAAAAGCCGGCCGTACACGCATGTTGTCTGGCATTGTTTTGTGCTGTTGGGATCAATTATGCATTTTTTTGCTATTTTGTTTTCATGCGTTTTTGTTTGAACGGGGCGGTATTTTTCTTCTTTTCTTTGCTGGCGTGGGGCGGTATGCTCTGTTTTCGGTATTGAAAAGGATTTTTTTATGTCTTTGCCTGAATTAACAGTATTGCTGGCATCTCCGCGCGGGTTTTGCGCCGGTGTTACGCGGGCCGTTCAGATTGTTTCCATGGCGTTAAAAAAGTTCGGAACGCCTGTTTATGTGCGCCATGAAATTGTGCATAACAAGTATGTCGTTCAAAAGCTGGCGGACGAAGGCGCCGTTTTTGTCAATGAGCTGGACGAAGTTCCCGACGGAGCGGTTGTGATTTTTTCGGCGCACGGAGTCCCCGTGTCTGTCGTTGACGAGGCGCGTCGCCGCGGATTAACGACGATTGACGCGACATGTCCTTTGGTGGAAAAGGTACACAAAGAAGCGCGGAGAAATTATGAACAAGGCCGAAAAACGCTGTTGATCGGCCATCAGGGACACCCGGAAGTCATCGGGACGATGGGGCAGATTCCGTGCGGAGAAATCAAATTGATTTCAACGATAGCGGATATTGATGATGTTCCGGCGAAATGGGCTGACCGCCTGGGGTATGTCACGCAGACGACGTTGTCTTTGGACGAAACGGCAGGTTTGCTGCAAGCGCTGCAGAAACGTTTCCCGTCAATTGTCAAACCGCATCAGAATGATATTTGTTACGCGACGACGAATCGGCAAAAAGCCGTCAAAGCCATAGCCGCGCAGTGTGATTTGCTGATGGTGATCGGGGCGCCGAATTCGTCGAATTCAAAACGGTTGGTGGAAGTCGCCAGAGAATCGGGGTGTTCCCGTTCTATTTTGGTGCAAAGGGCGGCGGAGATTAACTGGGAACATTTATCGGGCGTAAAGACGCTGGGGATCACGGCGGGGGCGTCCGCGCCGGAAGTCCTGGTTCGCGAAGTGATTGAAGAGCTGGAAAAGAATTTTAAAATCACTTTATCCGAATACGTTGAAACAGAAGAAAAAGTGCTTTTTCCTTTGCCGGATTCTTTACGGAGTTAATAAAGTATGGCAGTTTATACAAAAGTTTCCGCCGCGGCTTTAACGGCGTTTCTGGCGCAGTATGATTTAGGGGAACTTCTTTCTTTTTCAGGTATATCCGAAGGGATTGAAAACAGTAATTACTTTGTGCGGACAACGGCGGGGCAGTTTATCCTGACTTTGTTTGAAAAGCGCGTTAATCCGGACGAACTGCCGTATTTTTTGAATTTAATGACTCATTTGCGGCAAAAAGGGGTTGTCTGTCCTTTGCCTGTCGCGGGAACGGACGGAAAAACGCTGCGGGATCTGTGTGCGAAAAAAGCCTGCCTGACGACTTTTCTGGAAGGCAAATCGGTGCGACGGATCATGCCGGAACACTGTGCCGAACTGGGACGCGCCATGGCGGAAATGCACTTGGCCGGGATTGATTACGCCGGGCGCCGGGCGAATGATCTGTCTGTTGACGGGTGGGAAAAGCTGTTGGAAAAAATCGGCCGGCAGGCAGACGCCATAGAAAACGGCCTATATGATGAAATGGCGGAATCTCTTGATTTTTTAAAGAAAAATTTCCCCTCCGGCCTGCCGCAGGGGGCAATTCATGCCGATTTGTTTCCGGATAACGTCTTTTTTACGGGATGCAGGCTGTCCGGCATTATTGATTTTTATTTTGCGTGTAACGACGCTTTGGTCTATGAGCTGGCCGTTTGCTTAAATGCGTGGTGTTTTGATGCGGATACGTGGGATTTTAATACGGCGAAAGCGGCGCGTATGATCGCCGGTTATCAGACTGTCCGCCCGTTAAGCGAATCTGAAAAGCGGGCTTTTCCCGTTTTGGCCCGCGGCAGCGCGCTGCGGTTTTTGCTGACACGCGCGTATGACTGGCTGAACCGTGTGGAAGGCGCTTTGGTAACGCCGAAAGATCCGCGGGAATACATCAAAAAACTGCGCTTTCACCACAGTGCGCGCAGTTTTGACGATTATATCTGATAAACAGACCTCAGCGTCCGGCTTCTTTGCTTTGCAGAACGGCGGTTATAGGCTGTTTTGCCTTGGGCAATTCGCTGATTTTCGCCAAAGACGACATCATGGACTGCTTCGGCGCTTCGGTTTGTTCCTGTTCCTGCGCCGCGTAAGTTTTTCCGCTTTGGTAAGAATACATATTATGGTGTGATTTGTCCTTGACGCTTCTGAAAAAATTATCGGTATAATTTTTAATCTGCCCGTCCAGCCGGCGGACGGCATTTTCGGAAATAGAAAAAGCTTCTTTCGAGGTCAGAAAGTCTGCGGAAATATTCTTTTTTAAATCATCGGAAATAAATGCGTATTTCAGTGTGTCTTCCGAAGAAATCGATTCACGGAATGCTTTATTGTCATTTTTTCTGATGCGGTTTCTTAAGTTATAACCGGTATTATCAATAATCTGTTTTTCATAAATTTCCTGATAGTGTTTATAACCGTACCAGGCTTTAAAACAGGCTTCGCCGGCCTTGGCCGTATCGCCGGATTTTTCCATTTCGCCGGCAAAGGCGTGCCACATCGGGAATTGTGAAACGTCTTTAATTACTTCGGGGTGTTTGTCCTTAATCTGCCAGGCAAAATTGAATTCTTCGGTGCAAGCGGCCGCTTCACAGGCGCGGTCGAATTTAATCGCGTCGGCAATATTCAGATTTGATTCGTCTTGCAACTGCCGGTGGGATTTTTCATTTTGCACGGCGTGCGTCATTTCATGAAAAGCCGTTACGGCGACCGCCGCCGCGCTGGTATGCAGCCGCGGGCAGAGCATCAGTTTTTTGGCGGAACCGTTCATACTGCCCAGCAGTTGCCCCGCGGCGGCTTCGAAGTAAACCTCGAATCCCATATCGGCGACGTCGTCCAGCAGCTTTTTGCCCGCGGGAACCGAAGCCATAATGTCAAAGACTTCTTTTAACAACTTTTTTTCTTCTTCCTGCGGCGGGCGCTGTTTTTGGAACGCGCGTTGTAACACGCCGAGAGATGATGGAATTCCCACATTTTCGACATAATGGACGGAAAGAGTGTTTTCCAGATCTTCCCGTGTTTTCGGCGGTTCCGGTTCTTGAGGCGTTTTTTTATTTTTAAAAAAGTCGAAAAAAGACATTGAGGGCCCCTTTTTTGAGAAAACTATAGAAAATATAATAAAACTTTCCGGCTTTTTTGTCTATAAAAAACGGCGGACGTTTTTCGGTTTTTCGCGAATTTAGGGCCGATTTTTTTAGGACTGGAATTTCAGGATAAAAAAAAGTATCTTTAAGGTTAATTAGGTAATAATGGAAAAGGAAAAAACTGATGGCTGATGCTATTCGTTTTCTGTTGAACGGTGAAAAACGGGAGTTACGTGACGTTCCGCCGTTTATGACCGTTTTGCAGTATTTGCGTACGGTCGAACATATGACCGGCACGAAGGAAGGCTGCGCCGAAGGCGACTGCGGCGCCTGCACGGTTGTTATCGGCGAAGCCGTAAACGGAAAAATGCGCTGGCGCGCCGCGAACAGCTGTATTTTGCTGCTGGGGCGGATTGACGGAAAATATTTGCTGACGGTCGAAGGGGTTAAAAATCCGGACGGCACGCTGCACCCTGTTCAACAGGCTATGGTTGATATGCACGGCACCCAGTGCGGTTTTTGTTCGCCGGGATTTATTATGTCCCTGTTTACCCTTTATCACTGGGAAGGCGACAAACCCGCGACGGACGAAGATATTTTTGATATTTTATCGGGGAATTTGTGCCGCTGTACGGGGTATCGCCCGATTTTGGACGTCGCGCGTAAAATCGCCTGCGGGAAAAAAGACCGCTTTACGGATCATGAAGCTGATATTGTCAAGGCTTTGGAAGCCATGCAAAGAACAATCGGCATGGAATATGAATACAATTCGCAGAAATATTTCGCGCCCAGATCATTGTCGGCTTTGACCGATCTGATCGAAGAACACGCCGACGCCCGCCTGGTCGCGGGGGCGACGGATCTGGGGCTGGAAGTCAGCAAGGAATTTAAGGAATTCCCCGTCCTGATCGGGTTAAGCGAAGTGCCCGAATTAAATAAAATCGAAGAAACAAACGACGCTTTGATTATCGGGGCGGCCGTGCCGTATTCGACTTTGGTCAAAACGCTGGAAAAATGGTTCCCGCCGTTTGCCAAGATTGTGCGCCGTATCGGATCAAACCAGATCCGCACCGTCGGAACGGTCGGCGGCAATATATGCAACGCCGCGCCGATCGCGGATTCGATTCCGTCTTTGATGGCTTTGGGGGCGACGATCCGCCTGCGTTCCAAAGACGGCGTGCGCGAACTGCCGGTCGAAGATTTTTATGTCGGTTACCGCCAAACGGTTTTAAAACCGAACGAATTTTTGGAATATGTCACTGTGCCGAAGCTGCCGGCCGATCATATTTTCAAAGCTTACAAACTGGCGCGGCGGCGCGATTTGGACGTCGCGTCGATTACGGGCGCGTTTAATATCAAAGTTGATGATAAAGGCATTGTCACTTTTGCCCGTCTGGGATACGGCGGCGGCGGCGCGGTGCCTCAGCTGGCGACCAACGCGCAGGACGCTTTGATCGGAAAACCGTGGACGCAGGAAGTCGTCGATCAGGCGATGGAAGCCATGGTTCAGGACTTTATCAAGCGCCGTCCGAAAGGCGATTACCGTTCTGATATCGCTTTGAATTTGCTGAAAAGAGTTTACGTTGAAACGACAACACCCGAAGCCGATCTGGAGGTTTGGAAATTATGAAAACAGTGATCAAAGGCGGTGTGCGCCAACCTTTGCCGCACGAAAGCGCTCATTTGCACGTCACGGGCGAAGCCGAATACGTCGATGACATTCCCGAATTGCCCGGAACGATAACGGCGTATATTTTAAAAAGCCCGAAAGCGCATGCGAAAATAAAGAAAATAGATAAGTCCAAGGCTTTGGCTTTAAAGGGAGTCTATGCCGTTTTAGACGCTTCGGACATTCCGGGCCATAATGACATCGCGCCGATTATCCACCCGGAACCCTGTCTGGCGCCGGGCGAAGTCAACTATGTCGGCGAACCGGTTGCGGCCGTTTATGCGGACAATATGGCTGTTTGCCGCAAAGCCGCAGATCTGATCGAAGTCGAATATGAAGACCTGCCGGCCGTTTTAACGATTGAAGAAGCCTGGGAAAAGAAAAGCTTTTTAACCAAGCCTTTGATCGCTACGATCGGGGATCCCGCCAAAGCTTTAAAAGAAGCCAAACACAAAATTAAAGACGAATTTACGATCGGCGGCCAGGATCATATGTATCTGGAAACGCAGGTGGCGTACGTCATTCCCAAAGAAGACAAACAGTACATGGTTTACAGTTCGACGCAAAACCCCGCGGAAGTCCAGCGCGGCGTCGCGGATCTGCTGGGATTGCCGTTTAATATGGTCAGGGTGGAAAACCGTCGTATGGGCGGCGGTTTCGGCGGCAAAGAAAGCCAGCCGTCAATCTTTGCGGGCGTTGCGGCTTTGGGCGCCTGGAAAACGGGCCGGCCGGTCAAAATCCGTCTGGACCGCGACGACGATATGATCATCACCGGCAAACGTCACCCGTATATTGTTTCTTATGAAGTCGGCTTTGACGACGACGGCCGCATTTGTGCAATGGACGTGGATTACAAAGGCAACTGCGGCAGCGTCATTGATATGTCTTTGCCCGTTGTGCAAAGGACGGTTTGTCACGGCGAAAACTGTTATTACATTCCGAACTGCGTGATCCGCGGCCATTTGTGCAAAACGAACACCGTTCCGAACACGGCGATGCGCGGGTTTGGCGCGCCGCAGGGCATGGTCGGCATGGAAGGCATTATTGAACGGATCGCTTTTTATTTGAAAAAGGATCCGCGCGAAATCCGCCGCATTAATTTTTACGGAACGACGGACCGCAACGTAACGCCGTACCACCAGACGATCGAAGACAACGTCATTCAGGAATTGTTCGACCGTGTGGAAAAGGAAGGCGAATACGATAAAAGGCGGGCGGAAATTATCGAATACAACAAAAAATCTCCGTATGTCAAAAAAGGCATTGCGATGTCGCCGTTAAAATTCGGCATTTCGTTTAACAAAGTGAATTTGAATCAGGCGGGGGCTTTGGTCTGCGTTTATACGGACGGCAGTATCCTGATCAATCACGGCGGGACGGAAATGGGCCAGGGCGTCAATACAAAGATGTGTCAGGTGGCAGCCGAAGTTTTTTCCATAGACGTTGAACATATCCGCGTGACGGCGACGGCGACCGATAAAGTCCCGAATACGTCGGCGACGGCGGCTTCGACGGATTCCGATATGAACGGCATGGCGGTTAAAAACGCGATTGACAACATTAAAAAAACGCTGGTCGAATGGGCGGCGAAGCACTGGGACGTTCCCGAAGAAGAAGTCGTATTCGAAGCCAACAACGTTTATATGGGCAAAAAAGCCAAGATGTCTTTCCCTGCTTTTGTCAAGGAAGCCAATCTGAACCGCGTTCCGTTGTTTTCTTCGGGCTTTTATAAAACGCCCAAGATTCATTTTGACGCGGAAACAATGACGGGGCGTCCGTTCCTGTACAGCTGTTACGGCGTGTGCATGGCCGAAGTCGCCGTAGACCTGTTGACCGGGGAATCGCATGTTTTGCGGGCGGATATGATTTACGACGCCGGTATGTCTTTAAATCCGGCGATTGATATCGGCCAGGTCGAAGGCGCGTTTATTCAGGGGTTAGGCTGGGCGTTGTTGGAAGACCTGAAGTGGGATAAGAACGGTAATTTGACGACGCATTCTCCGACGACGTACAAAATTCCGACGGGACGCGATCTGCCGAAGATCTTTAATGTTCAGTTATTGGAAAAACCCAATAAGGAACCGACGATCTTTAATTCCAAGCCGACGGCGGAACCGCCTTTGATGTTGGGAATTGCCGTGTGGCTGGCCGCGCGCGACGCGGTGGCGGCGATCGCGGATTATAAACTGCGCGTCAATCTGGATATGCCCTGCACGCCGGAAAGAATGCGAAAGGCTATCAAAGACATTCAGTCCCGCTACTGCCCGTAGCTACTACCCGTAGGGGGAAAACGTCCTCCGGACAGGGCACTCCCCGTGCGGGGAAAACGTCTTCCAGACAGGGGATTAGATCGTGCCAATGGCGAGAATCAAAAACTGATGCCCCTGCGGCTAGCAGCCGTACGGCCAGTACAAATATCTTTACCTGTCCATCAACTTAATCTATTATCACTCTTGCAGCCGGTAGGCCGGCTGCGGAGTGTCACAGCTCCTCATCAATGATTAATCTGCCCTTCTTACGAGGGAGCCGGAGATATAAGCGCATATGCGTCGAATAATCCGGACTGAATTGATGCAGTTGTGAACTCCCTCACCTTAGGCAGGTGCCTGAGGTGAGTTTGTTTTTTTTTGAACAAAG
>JAJXEL010000036.1:0-1467 GCA_021639925.1 Alphaproteobacteria bacterium
CACGTTGGCCAGGCTGCCCGATCCCGAACGGCCGGCGATAATATCAAAATTGCCGTCGTCGTAATGGCAGATCGCCTGGTTTAACGTGATTTTTCCGGCGATAACGCTGCCCAGATCGTGCGTCGGCATTAACCCCAGCTGGATATCAATGTTGGCCAGCCCCAAATCGCCGTCAAACAGCAGTGTTTTTTGCCCGCTTTGCGCCAGAGCATGCGCCAAAGTAATTGAAAACCATGTTTTTCCGACGCCGCCTTTGCCCGACGCAACGGCGATCATGTTGCGCACCTGGGGGCGAAGCACCTTTCTGGGCGCCAGAGCCAATATCTGTTCAGAGTTGTTTTGCGTTGTTGACGTATTCATGATTTTTTCCTCGTAGCAGAATCGGATTCTTCCGATGACATCAAGAGCAGCCGGGCCAGAGAAACCGCATTGATCGGGGATAATCCGCGCGTAACGTTTTGGCTCATGCTGGCTTCGCACAGCGTTAAGCGGCCCGCGTCCGCCGCGGCCAGTACGCCGCCGAACCGCCTTGCCGCGTCCAGACGGGTCGCCAGCAGATAAATCGCGCCGGCGTCGGCAAAGGCTTCCGCCGTTTCCATGGATTCCGTCGGGTCAACGCCGGCCGGCATGACCAAAACGGGCAAAGCGTCCGCGGCTTCGACATAAGCCGTCAGATATTCCATGTCGCTGGGCTGAAACGGGTTAAAAGCCGGCATGTCGATAAATATCAGGTCGCATGTTTTGCGCAGGGCGCGGATATGCGACTGCAGATTTTCCGGCGATCTGGCTTTTAACAAAGTAATGTCCAGTATGTTTGTAAAGGCCACCAGCTGTTCGGTGGCGCCGGCGCGCACGGTGTCGGCGGAAATCAGGCCGACTTTGCGCCCGGACAAACAGGCACGTGTCGCCAGCTTGCCGGTAATGACGGTTTTGCCGACCCCGGCGGCGCCTGTTAACATAAAAGCCTGCCCTTTGATTTGTTCGGGCAGGGGGTGGAACGTGAAAACCGTATCCAAAGCCGACGCGAAAGCGACCAGCTCGTTTTTCTTCTTGGATTCTTTGACGTGCAGGATAATTTTTTCGATCAAAGAAGGCGGCAGCGCGTGATAAGACAACGTTTCGCGCACGGACTGCTGAAATTCCGATTCCTGCGGTTCTTCCCCGTACAGCCGTTCGATTTCGTCGTCGCGCGCGCTTTCTTCGATCGCGGCGGTCAGACGGACGCCCGCGCCGGTCCCCAAACGCTGGGTAGACACGATAATCGCGTTTTCCCCCAGCTCATGGCGCAGCAAGTCCATGGCTTCGGACATCGTCGGGGCTGTGTAGGTCTTTATTTTCATTTACGGTCTCTAAACTTGTCCTACGGTTCTGATTTTCGCGCGGGGGTGAATCTCATTTTGAGATATTATCACAGTTGTCGGCCGAAAGCGCTCAATAATTGAACGGACGTACGGGCGAATACCCGGG
>JAJXEL010000036.1:1477-2847 GCA_021639925.1 Alphaproteobacteria bacterium
CGGGAAGCCTGCTCTTCGAACACTTGCCGGACGCGTAAAATAAATTTTTGTATCTGGCTGGGCGGCATGGACAGCTGCTTTTCTTCGCCCTGTCCGGATAAAGACTCGGCAAAATGCTGTTCCCATTCGCCGGACATGGTCACCAACGGAATAATGCCGTCCGGGCCGGCAACCGCGTTTGAAATCTGGCGCGATAAACGGGAACGAACGTGTTCCGTAATCAGCATCAGACTTTGCGTGACGGAACAGGCTTCGGAAATGCCTTCCAAAATCGTCGGCAGGTCGCGGATTGAAATCCTTTCTGTCAGCAGGTTTTGCAAAACGCGCTGTACGCCGCCGATCGTGATGCGTTTGGGAATCAGTTCTTCGACCAGTTTCTGCTGGTCTTTGTCCAGTTCGTGCAGCAGCTTTTGCGTTTCCGTGTAACTGAGCAGTTCGGACATGTTGGCTTTGACCAGTTCCGTAATGTGCGTCGTAATAATCGTCGGGCAGTCTACAACCGTATAACCGCGGAACATCGCGTCTTCGCGCGCCGTCATGTCAATCCACATCGCCGCCAGGCCAAAGGTCGGTTCTTTGGTTTTTTCACCCTGCAAGGTAATTTCTTCGCCCCGCGGATCCATGACCAGCAGCTTGTTCGGGCGCAGTTCGCCGCGGCCGGCTTCCGTTTCCTTGATGTAAATCACATAAGTGTTCGGCGCCAGGCGCATGTTGTCCTGAATACGTACCGAAGGCATGACAAATCCCATTTCCAACGCCAAAGCGCGCCGCAGCGCCTTGATCTGGTCGGTCAGGCGCCGGTTCGACGTGTCGTTAATCAAGGATAAAAGGCTGTAGCCCAGTTCCAAGCGGACCAGATCCATTTTTAACACGCTGGAAATCGGTTCTTCGACAATCGGCGGCGGCGTTTCGGGCTGTTCGATTTTCTGGCGTTCGGCTTCTATTTTTATTTGCTGCTGCTGGCGGATCAGGAAATAAGCCGTGCCGCCGGAAATAACGCTTAAAAATAAAAACGGCGCCGCCGGCGTGCCGGGCAGCGTCGCCAGCATAAACGACAGAAACGAGGTCATGCCCAGCGCTTTGGGATAATGGGACAGCTGGCCGAACAAAACTTTTTCCGTACCGCCGGAAATACCGGCTTTGGAAACCATGATACCGGCCGCGACGGAAACGATCAGCGCGGGGATCTGGGAAACCAGACCGTCGCCGACCGTCAGGCGCATATAAGTGTCCGCCGCTTTCATAAACGGCATGTCTTGCTGTAAAACGCCGATTAAAATACCGGCGATAATATTGATCGCCGTAATGACCAGCCCGGCAATCGCGTCCCCGCGCACAAATTTCGAAGCGCCGTCCATTGCGCCGTAAAA
>JAJXEL010000036.1:2857-4733 GCA_021639925.1 Alphaproteobacteria bacterium
CTTCGGGTTCGTCGATCAGGCCCGAAGACAGATCCGCGTCAATCGCCATCTGTTTGCCCGGCATCGCGTCCAAAGCAAAGCGGGCGGCGACTTCGGCGATACGGCCGGAACCTTTGGTAATCACCATAAAGTTGACCAAAACCAAAATGGCAAAGACAATAACGCCGATGATGAAATTGCCGCTCATGATAAAACCGCCGAACGCGGCGATTACGTGGCCGGCGGCTTCGGGACCGCGGTAGCCGTTGGCTAAAATCAAACGCGTCGAAGACAGATTTAACGCCAGGCGGAACAAAGTCGTTATCAGCAAAACCAATGGAAAAGACGTAAATTGAATAGGCTTTTCAATAAAAATAGACGTCATCAGAACCAGAACCGAAAACGTCAGCGACAGCGCCAAAGCAATATCCAACAACCATGGCGCCAGCGGCAGGATCAAGATGACCAGCATCAAAACGATGCCCAGCGCCAAAGCGATGTCCGACCGTTTTCCGATGGAAAAAAGGCCTTGTTTGATATCGGCTGAGGTGGGAATAGAGCCTGCTTTGACCGGTTCGTTTGCCATTTATGACACCTTATCCGAAATCGTTCGGCGCGGCAGGAACTTCAGTTCCTTCTTCCATATATTGCTTTAATTTGTTACGCAGGGTTCTGATCGAAATGCCCAGAATGTTCGCCGCGTGCGTCCTGTTGCCCAGCGTGTGTTTCAGCGTGCTGATAATTAAATCCTTTTCAACGTCGGCAACCGTGCGTCCGACCATGCTTTCCCCCGTTTGCCCTTCCGCTTCGCCGCCGGCCTGTTCCGCCGTATTCATCAACATGACGGCGTCTTCGGCAATTTCCGTTCCTGTCGATAACAAAACGGCCCGGTGGATCGTGTTTTCCAGTTCGCGCACATTGCCCTGCCAGTTATAGGCGGATAACATTTCCGCCGCTTTTTGCGACAGAGGTTTAACGGGAATATCGTTCATTTCCGAATATTTTTTAACGAAATATTCCGCCAGGGGAATGATGTCGTCTTTGCGCCGGCGCAGAGGCGGTATGGCAATATTGACGACGTTTAAACGGAAATACAGGTCTTCGCGGAACGTTTTGTTTAAAACTTCCTGCTGCATGTTGCGGTTGGACGTCGCCAGAATACGCACGTCGACGTCAATCGGCTTTTTCCCGCCGATACGGTCGATTTGCCGTTCCTGCAGAACGCGCAGCAGCTTTGCCTGCAGACGAATATCCATTTCGCTGATTTCGTCTAACAGCAGCGTGCCGCCGTCGGCTTCTTCAAATTTACCGATACGGCGGGCCACCGCGCCGGTAAAAGCGCCTTTTTCATATCCGAACAGTTCGGATTCCAACAGGTTTTCCGGAATCGCCGCGCAGTTGACGGCGACAAAAGGCGCGGAAGAACGCTTGGAATTGGCGTGAATATATTTGGCAATGACTTCTTTGCCCGTGCCCGATTCGCCGGTAATCAAAACGCTGGCCGTTGAAGGCGCGATCTGCTTGGCCAGCTGCAAAACCTGTTCCATGGCTTTGTCTTTGTAAACAACGGGCGTCGTCTGCATGGAAAAAGCGGACAAGACCGCGCCGATCAATTCGGCGTCGGGGGGCAGAGGAATGTATTCTTTCGCGCCGGCTTTGATCGCTTTGACGGCGGCGCGGGCGTCTTCGGCAATGCCGCAGGCGACGACGGGAACGCAGATGCGTTCGCTGTCCAGCTTTTCAACCAAAGAATAAATATCCAGCTTAACGTCAGCCATAATCAGATCGGCGCTCTGCCCGCCGCGCAGCAGTTCCAAAGCCTGTTCAATACTTTCGGCGTGCGCGACCGACCCGCCTTTTTTGATGGCGATTTGGCTGGCGGCCCCGATTTGCCCGT
>JAJXEL010000036.1:4743-5650 GCA_021639925.1 Alphaproteobacteria bacterium
TCCATGGATCCGATTAATAACAGACGCATTTTTTTTCCTTAAAACCTTTAATGAATAATCAGTTTCTTTCCGCTTTGATAATTTCCGTCATGGTAATGCCCAGCCTGTCTTCGATAACGACGACTTCGCCGCGGGCGACCAGGCGGTTGTTGACGTAAATGTCGATCGCTTCGCCGATTTTACGGTCCAGCTCGACAACGGCGCCGCGTCCCAGCTTTAACAGCTGGTGTACCTGCATGCTGGATTTTCCCAAAACGGCGGATACCTGCACGGGAACGTCGTAAACAGCCTCCAGTTCCGCGGAAGATTTTGGTTTTTCGGGAATTTCTTCGTTAAACCGGCTGATGTTTTCCGGCTGGTCGTGCTGAGGAGCTTCGTTTTCGTTTAATTCGTTTAAATTCAGCTCTTCTTCGTTCCCGGCTTCGAAAGTATTTTCAGGTGTGTCAGCCATATTATTTTTCTCCAGTCTTTTGTTCGGCCGGTTCAGTTTGCGGCGCGGCCTGCGTATATAATTTTATCAGTTCTTCCGTCTGATTTAAAACATCTTGTGCATTTCTTTGCAATCCGCCGTTTTTCCATTCGACGTGACAATCGCCGGCGGGCAGGGAATCGTCCCTGATAACGGCGATTTTGCCGGCGTAGGATTCTTTTTTAACCAGATCTGCCAGAACAGGTTTTACTTTGTCTGCCAGAAACGGGTTCAGGCGTAAAGATATTTTGGGTTCGTCTTTTAAAAAATGAAAGTTTTTTTCCAACAGCCCCTGAATTTCGCCGACGGCGTTTTTTTCGGACAAAGCGGGAACAACCTTCCGGCAGACGGCCATGGCGAAACCGACCGCCGTTGTAAAAGCGGTCTGCGAATCGTTTTGCGAACGCGCCAGCAGTTCTTTTAACGAAGCGTCAATAG
>JAJXEL010000036.1:5660-13609 GCA_021639925.1 Alphaproteobacteria bacterium
GAAACCATGCTGCAATTCGTAAAGCTCGTGACCTATTATGCGCCGGTGGCCTTTTTTGCCATTTTTGCGAATCTGGTGGCCGACTACGGTCCGCAGATCGCCGGGGCCTATGGCCGGGCGCTGGCGGTGTATTATCCCATCGCTTCCTGCCAGGCGGTTTCGCGGCCTTCTTCCAGGCCTTGCAGGCGTCCTTCTTCGCGCGCCTGGTTTTTGGCCGTTTCCATTTCGTTTTGGGTAAAAACGGGTTCGACGTTTTGTTCCAAAGTATTTTGAACCGACTGTACGGTCGCCTGCAGTTCCTCTACGGGCGAAGGCTGCGGCGCGTCCGGTTCTGCGTCCGGCGGCGCCGGTTCGGCCTGATCCGGAACCGCGGCGGATTCTTCGTGCGCCGGTTCAGTCTGCCGGCCGTCCGCCTGATCTTGTCCGGCATTGTCCTGAATCTGTTCGTTTAGTGTGTCCAGCAGTTCGGAAATCGAAGGAATACCGTCAACGGATTTGGCCGACAGATCTTCTTTCACCGCGGGGTGTTCTTCCTCCGGTTCGTCAAAGCGCCTGTCGAACATAAATTTGTATTCTTTCGCCATAATCCCCTGCTTTCAGGAACTTTAGTAAATCAGCTCGTCCTGAGAACCGCCTTCGGAAATCGTAATTTCGCCGTTGTTCGCCAGATCTTTCGCCGTCTGGACGATAACGGCCTGCGCGTCGTCGACGTCGCGCAGACGGACGGGACCCAGCGCTTCCATGTCTTCACGCATCATCTTGCCGGCGCGTTCGGACATGTTTTTAAAGAACAGATCTTTAATAACGTCGGAAGCGCCTTTCAAAGCAATACTGAGCTTTTCTTTGTCCACATTGCGCAGCAAGACCTGAATACCCAAAGAATCCAAACGCGTAAGGTCTTCGAACGTAAACATAAGGGATTTGATCCGTTCGGCGGATTCGCGGTTGCGTTCTTCCAACGCGGCCATAAACCGGCCTTCGGCGTTGCGGTCCATGTTGTTGAACATTTCGGCGATCAATTCGTGCGAATCCTGGCGCGTCGTGCGGGCCAGGTTGTTCATAAATTCGGTGCGCAGCGTTTGTTCCAGGCCGTCCAGCACGTCTTTTTGAATCGCTTCCATGCGCAAAAGGCGCATAATCACGTCCATGGCAAAAGATTCCGGCAACAAGGCCAGAACACGCGCCGAATGGTCAGGTTTGATCTTGGATAAAATAACGGCGACTGTCTGCGGGTATTCGTTTTTTAAATAGTTGGCCAGCACCTGTTCGTTGATGTTGCCCAGCTTGTCCCACATCGTTCGTCCGGCCGGGCCGCGGATTTCTTCCATAATGCTGGCGACGCGGTCTTTGGGCAGCGTTTTTAACAACAGGCGTTCCGTGTTTTCAAAATTCCCGATCGTTGTGCTGGGGCCGGAAATCGCGCTGGCAAATTCCAAAAACAGCTTTTCCACCGTTGCGGAAGGCACCATTCCCAAAGACGTCATGACAATGGACAATTCCCTGATTTCTTCGTCTTCCATCAAAGACAGGATTTTGGAAACGTGTTCTTCCTGCAGGGACATCATCAGAATCGCCGCTTTTTGCGGGCCGGTCAGGTTATAGTAATTTTCAACCGCTTTTCCCATAAATTTCCTTCCTTACTCGTCCGAATACATCCAGGAACGGATAATGCTGACGGCTTCTTCCGGGTGTTGATCGATGATTTCGCCGATTTTGCGCACGGAAGACGCTTTGACGCGCCCTTCGACTTTGGCGATGTCAATTAACTCTTCCAACTGGTCGGTTTCTGTCAAAGCGCCGCCCGAAGACGGGCTGGGCAGCTGCTGCAAATCATCGCTCGGCCCCATAAGCAGATTCTCCTCTTCTTCATTTTCCGGTTGTTCGAACGCTTTGACAATCAAAGGGCGGACAACCATCAGAATAACCAAAACGGCAACCAGGGCAACCCCCAGTCCTTCAACCATTTTAATGACTTCCTGTTTGGTAAAGCCCATAAACAAAATCGGGTCTTCTAGCCGCAGCAGGTCATCGGGATTGAAAAACGGCAGGTTAATGACTTCTACCGTATCGCCCCGGCCGGCGTCAAAACCTACGGCTGAACGCACCAGCGTCGTCAACAGCTCCATTTCTTTTTCCGTGCGCGGAACATATGTTTTCGTTCCGTCCGGATTTAAAGTATAGGTGCCGTCAACGATAACCGCAACGGACAAACGTTTGATAACGCCGTTTTTGCGAACCTGGCTGATGACTTCTTTGGAAATTTCATAATTGACGGTTTCTTCCGTCCTGTTGGCCTGCTGTTTTACCTGGTTGGCATTTTGCGTTTCCGCGTCCGGCAGGTTTTGTTCGACGCTGACAATCGGTTCGCGTTCGTCGGTCTGGGAATTTTCCTCAATCGTTGTTGACGAACGCAGCACCTGCGCTTCGGGATCGTAAATTTCCCGATTGACGACAACCTGATCGAAATCCATTTCCAAAGACGCCTGAACGCGGACTTTTTCCTGTCCGACGGATTGTTCTATCAAAGTTTGGACGGCGTTGATCAGACGTTTTTCGTATTCGCGGCGCATTTCTTCATTCGTCGACATCTGCATTTGTTCGTCGTCGTCAAAATTTTTGGTCAAAAGCGTGCCGCGCGCGTCCATAATGGAAACGTCTTTTGTCTGCATTTTTGGAACGGCGGCGGCAACCAGACGCTGGATTGCTTCCACCTGTTTCGGGTTTAATTTCGTTTTTTCGTCCATTCTGATAATAACGGAAGCCGAAGGCGGTTGTTCTTCGCGTGAAAACATTTCGCGGCGCGGCAAAACCAAATGCACTCTGGCCGCTTTGACATTATCGATCGCTTTGATCGTTCTGGCCAGTTCGCCTTCCAAAGCACGGAGCATTTGTAAATTGATAATATCGTGGCCGACGCCGGGTGATTGCGCTTTGTCGAAAATTTCGTATCCGACAACGCTGCCGGCATTAACTGTTTCGGCCAGCTGAACGCGCAGTTTTAACGTGTCGGCCACCGGAACGTGGATTTCCGTTCCGTTCTTGTATAATCGGTACGGCACGTTTTGTTCATCTAACTGGGCTATAATTTTTTTTGTATCCGCCGGGTCCAGTTCATTAAACAAAACCGCCATTTCCGTCGACCCCAGTTGAGTCGCCAGGTAAATCAAAAAGCCCATCAGGAAAGCCAAAACGCCGCCCATTGCCGCCAGCCGCGCCGTTCCCAAATTTTTAAGTGTCTGAATGAATGAAAGCACCGTCGTTCCTACAGCCTCAGTTACAAAATAGGCAAATCATATCAAATATGTATAACAAAAGAACCTAAAAAAACACTTAATAAATCAATTTTATCGGCTGATCAGTTCGTTGACTGCGATGCTCGGCTGCGCACGTACCTTTCTGTACGTTTACGCGCCTGCGCTTCTCGTCGCCTGCTGCTCAGCTCGCTAAAATTGATTTCTCTCGTTTATCGGTCAATCGGTTCGTCAGGGCTTGTTGCGAAATGCTCACGTACCTTTTTGTACGTTGCGCTTTCTCTCTGCGCCCTTTCTGCCGCTTGCTTGTATTCTTAACGTTTGCTTCGGTCGCTTTGCTTCCTTGCGCACGAACGAATACAAGACCTTGCAGACAAAAACAACAAATCGTTGTTGTTTTTGCTTAGCGGTTGCTAAAATTGATTTCTCTCGTTTATCGGTCAGTCGGTTCGTCAGAGTTTCCTTTTCGTTTCAAAAAAAAGCCCCTGCCGGATAAACCGACAGGGGAAAAGAAGAATGAGCTTTTTAAAGAACTACCGTTTGATTGTCAGCAGTTCTTCCAGCATGGAATCTGCGGTTGTAATGATTTTTGACGCCGCGGAATAAGCGCGCTGTGTCGTAATCATGTCCGTAAATTCTTCGGCGATGTCGACGGTGGATTCTTCCAATGCGTTGCTGGAAATTGTCCCGGCGCCGCCTTCGCCCGCCGTGCGCAGCGTCGCGTTGCCCGACGACGTCGTTTCGATATAAGCGTTTCCGGTCAAAGCTTCCAAAGCATTTGCGTCAACGAAAGTCGCAATGGGAATCTGCGCGATCGCGCGGGTTTCGCCGTTATCGAAAATTGCCGTGACAATACCGTCTTCGGAAATGGAAACGCCGGTATACGTTCCGTATTTCGCGCCGTCCTGCGTAACGTAGTTCGTCGTGAATTTTCCGGCCAGCTGCGTTAAACCGTTTGCCGTGTTGGCGTCGCCGATGTACAGATTGATCTGCGAGCTTTCATAGTAATTTCCGGTCATGTCGCTGGCGCCGTTGCCCCATTCGATCGCTATTTTATCCGTATTGATTTCCTTGGGCGTTCCGTCCGCGTTAAAGCTGACGGCCGGAATGATCGATCCGCTTTGGGCTTTTTCAACGTTATTGAACGAAAACGTGTTCGTCAATACCAGCAATCCGTCCGTATCCGGCTGGTTCAGCTGTTTTCCGTTGTCTTTGCCGACAATGTCCAAAGCGCTGCCGATCCCTTCCGTCGTGCCGAAAGTCATGCGGTCTTCCTGCGTCGTATCCGTTGTCAGGTTGGCATTGTTAATGGTGTTGTTGGTAATCGCGTTCGTGCCGAAAGCCGTCAGAACAAGGCTGGCGCCTGTTTGGTGTTCTTCAACGCCGGCCAGTTTAGCCAAAGCCGTCATCAATGTTGTCGGATCAACGGTTTCCGCAATAGTCGCATTGGCGCTGTTTTCGGAAATGACGTTGCCGCTTAATGTCAGGGCGGCTCCGGTTCTGCTGCCTTCGACGCCGGCCAGCGCGGCCAAAGCTTTCATTGCGTCTTCTGCGCTGGCTAAAGCGGGCGTGTCTATGCTGATTTCATTGGTGCCGGCCGTCCCTGTGACGAATTTATAGGTCGTCCCGTTGATCGTGACGGTATCGCCGTCAGCCGGAACGTTTGTAAATGTCAGTGTCTGCGTATTGATCAGATCGTCCAAATCGATCGTTGTCGAGTTGGATACGCCTCTGGAAAACGTATACGTCGTTCCGTCAATTGTTACGGCCTTTCCGTTGTAATCGCCGACGGCAGTGCTGGTAAACGTCAGAGTGTCCTTGTTTAACTGAGCCTGAGAACTGGTCGCCTGCAAATAACCGCTGGTCGAAACCATTGTCGATCCGTTGACCTGAATGTAATTGCTCAGGTCTTCAATTCCGACGGCGTTTTGGTAATAAGACTGCATTGTGTTGTACAGCGCGTTCATAACGCCGATCGGCGCGGCGGAGGTACGGTCTTTTTCATACAGATCGCTGATGTTGACCGCGATGGATCCGTCGTCCAGGATTGTGCCGGAAGTAATGCCGGTATTGTCGGTAAACTTGTATGTTTTGGACGTTCCGCCGGCAATGTCGCCGATGGTGACCGTCTGACCGACATAAGCGGCAATGTTTGTGCTTTGGAACGTAACCGACGCCGAATTGCCCGAAGATACCAGAATGTTGGCCCCCGTAGAAGTCGGATTGATTTCCAGCGTTGACCCCGATGCAACGTAACGGTCATAATCGGGTTCGTTGTCGTTGATCGTCTGTTTAAGCAGGGATACCAGCTTTACAGTGTCGATTTTGCCGGTGCCGCGGTTAATCAGGTCGCTGATATTGACTGTCACCACGCCGTTTGATGTGGCGGCGTCAGTATCGCTGAACACATAGGTGTTCGTTCCGATCGTAACGGATTTGCCCAGATAATCGTCCAGTTTGTCGCTGGAAAAATCAATACGGGCCGTATTTTTAACGTCCCAGTCGATTTCCGGCAGTTCAAATTCGCCCGTCGAAATGCCTGTAACGGGGTCCGGATTGGTCGCCGATTGCAGACAGGCGGTCGTGCTGACTTTGAATTTAATTGCGGAGCCGCTGTTGGACTGCTGGACTTCCAGCGTCGTACCGTCCGCGCCGACGGAAAAACGTCCGGCGCTGGGCAGCGTTTCCTGAATGACTTCGTTGAACTTTTCGACGGCGTCGCCGACGGTTACGATACCGGAGCTTAAATCAACGGGAACGACGACTTCATTGGCTTTGGGGGAATAAGTCGTTGTTCCGTCGGTAGTAAACTCGAATACGTAGTTTTTGCCGTTGGTTTCCATCGAAATTGTGGAATGGTTTGTCGGAATGGACGTGAATTCCATTTGGGCGCGCGCCGAATAAACGTCCTGCGTGGCGTCGTTGGTGACTTCGCTGGAACTGTAGGTGATCAGCGTGGCCGCCCCGGACGGCATGCCGATGTCCAAAGACCACGTGCCGTTTTCCGTTTTCGTAAAAGTCAGCTTGGCATTATGTGAATTACCCAAAGAATCGTAAATCAGAACCGAAGAGCTGTAACGGCCGCCGGCTTCGGGATTGGCCGGATCGAAAACGGGAGCGTCGGCGGGCAGGTTCGCGCCGAAAGAAATATTCTGCGTTTCCTGAGCCGTTCCGCCGATCGTATTCAGATTGATCGGCTGCATGTTTGTCGAATCAATGATGTTGTCGTTGATGTAAACCGTACTGCCCGATGCGTCGGTGTAGGCTTTCATGAACATATTATCGCCGACCTGAACCAGCGAAGCGTTTTCTTCGCCGTCAAAAGCCATTAAGGGCCAGGCCTGCAGATAGTAGCCGTTGTCGTTCCTTAAATAGCCGTTTTCGTCAACGCTAAAAGTTCCGACACGGGTATAGCTCCACAGATCGTCTTTGGAAGGATTGGAAGTTTGCGTCGTAACGAAAAATCCGTTTCCGGAAATTCCCAAATCCGTTGAATAAGACGTGCTGCTTAACAACCCTTGAACGTCAATGCCGGCGCGGGTGCGGCACTGAACGCCGCCGCTGGTATAACGCGTTGAAGAGGTCTGTTTGGTGACCAGCGTTGAAAAGCTGGCGGAATTCGCTTTGTATCCGATCGTATTGACGTTCGCGATGTTGTCCGAAATGATGCTCATGGCGGACGACTGCGCGTTTAATCCCGAAACGCCGGATTTTAATGCACCGAATAAACTCATGTCATTCTCCTTTTTCAGTTGTCTTTCCGATACGGTTCTGTAAGGGAAAAACGTTCGTGTGCCGAATTATTCTTTTCGGCTTTGTTATACTGTTGCCTGTTCTTCGGAATCTCCGGCGTCGCCGGTATCCCCTGTATCTCCTGTATCTCCTGTATCGCCGGCGCCTGTATCTTCATCGGCGTCGCCGGTGTTGTCCGCAGGCGGGGTCAGTTCGCTTTTATCGTGAACTGCCAGAATACTGTTCATATCAACGGCGACTTCGCCCATGCCGACGGCAACAACGTCGCCGTCATAAGCGACGCCAGTCACTTTGCCGAAAACGGTTTTCTGGACTTCAACCGTTGATCCGGACGAGTCAACCGCGGTAACAACCAGCACATAGGCGCCGTCTTCCAGTTTGTTGCCGTTGCTGTCTTTGCCGTCCCATTCCATTTCGTGACGGCCGGCGGACAATTCGACGCCCGTAAACGTTTTTACGAAATTACCGCTGCTGTCTTTGATCGAAACGACGCAGGACGCGGCGTCCGCCCCCAAAATGTAGGAAAATTTCGCATATCCGTCCTGTAACGGCAGATAATCGCTGAGCGCCTGGACGGTCTGATCCATATAGCTGATCGCCTGAGTCGCCATCGCGTTGACGTTCTGGGCGACGATTGTTTCCAAATATTCGTTGGACTGAATGCTTTGTTCGACCTGCGCGTATTGAACCAGCTGGTTGGTATATTCGCTGGTGTCCATCGGGTCCAGAGGATCCTGATATTTCAGCTGCTGGGTCAGCAGGTAGAGGAAAGCTTCCATATCGTCAAAAAGCTGTGTTTTTGAACTGGCGGAATCTTTTCCCGTTGTTTGCGCGTTTGTTAAAACGTCCAGGCCGCTTACGGAAGTTGTCATGGCGTTTTCCTCCTTATACTCTGATATTCAAGGCGTAACGCCCCGAATAATCTGCGGCGGACGGCGCGGGACG
>JAJXEL010000036.1:13619-15687 GCA_021639925.1 Alphaproteobacteria bacterium
GGATTTCTTCTTCTTCCGTGTCTGCGGCGCCGGTATGCCGTTGTTCGTTTTGCCCGCGTTCGTCGTTATAGCGTTCTCCGCGGTAATTAAAGCTGAACGCTTCGTCATTCATGTTAAAGCCGCTGTCCGCCAGCGCCTGTTTCAACCCCTGCAGGTCTGAACGCAGCAGATCCAGCGTGTCGGCCCGGGCGGTGGACAGGACGGCTTTCATGTTGCCGTCTTTGTCGATTTCCAAATGGACTTTGATTGTCCCCAGATCCTTGTGTTTTAAAACAACGTCAATTTTATCCAATCCGGCTTTTAACGCTTTCTTGATATTGACTTTGATCTGGTCTGCCAGCTCGTTTACCGGAACGGCGCGGTGCGGCGCGGTCGTTCCTGAAACGGCTTTGCCTTTTAATTCCTGTCCGGCGGGGATAAAAGTCTGCCCCGTCTGCGTGTTCGGCGCGTTTGTGTTCACGGCGCCCGTTGCCGTTTCCGTTCCGCCGGCGGTTTGAACGGCGTTGGAAAAGCTTTTCTGTTCGACAGGCAGGGCGATCAGGTTGTTCGTTAAATTCTGTGCCGGCCGGTTTTCCGTTCGTGCCTGCGTGGAATTATCGGAAGGCATTTTTGTTTCGGCTGACGACAAAGCATGTTCCGTTTGATTTACAGCGGAATCTGCCGGCATAAACAGATCTGTTTGCGGATTTTTTTCAACCGCGGTTTTTCTTTCGGCCGTATTCTTTTCATCTGCCGGGCGGACGGGCCGGAACGCGGCGGCGGCGGGTTTGTTCGTTTCAACGGTTACGGCGATTTTTGTATCGGCGGGTAAAGCGGCGGCCAACCGGTCAGCCTGTTGACGCGCTTCTTTGCGGGGCTGATCCGAAAAATCTTCGGTTTCAACGGCGGAATCTGCCGGCGTCGCCACTGTCTGAAGAACAGGTTCATGTTCGTTTAAATGCTGTTGTTTCTGTACAGGTTCCGTCCGGGGCGTTTCTTTGGCGGGAACGGAGACGGACGTTTTTTCGGGCCGGTCTGTTTCTTTCAGGGAAACAATACCGCCGTCTTGTTCCGGCGTTTCTGTTTGTGCCGCGGGGAGTGTGGTTTTCGTTTTCAAACCGGCGGGCAGGGAAACTTTTTCTTCGCTTTGCGGCAAAACGGGGCTTTGTTCGGCTGAAACGGGATTCTGTTCAACTAAAAGAGGTTGTTTTGCTGTTTGCGGTATTTCCGTTGTGTCGTCATTCGTTCTGACGGGCATTTCTTTTTGCGCGGCCGGATCAGTCTGTAACAGTATTTCATTATCAGCCGTCTGCGGCAGTTCGATTGTTTCAGGCTGCGTCTTTGCCGACTGAACCGTATTTGTCTGTAACGCCGCACTGACCAGAATGTCCGCTGCCGTCAGCTCATCTGAAACGACGGGATCGTTTGATGCGGCTTCAGGTGTTTGATCCGGTATGACCAAAACCGGAATATCCTGTTGATCCGCGTTGATCCGGGCGGCATTTTCTACAGGAACGGCCGTTTCCGTTTGCTGCGGTGCGGCGATATTTTCCTGTCCCGGAATCTTTTGCCTATTTTGAACCGTTTCTGTCGCGGCTGTTGTATTTTCCTGCGCTTTTTGCAGTTTTTCGCTGGCCCGGGTACGCTTGATATGCAGTTTGACGACCTTTACTTCTTCATTTGTTTTTTCATTCGTTTGGAAATTTTTCAAAGAAGAAGCGGCGTCCGCCTGTGCGCTCATCGTATTAAAAAATGTTTCCGCGCTTTTTTCCGTTTTGCCTGCCCGAACCTGTTCCAATACCTTTAAAAAAGCTTCGCCGGTTTTGACAGGTTCCTGCATCTGCGCCGCCTGAGCGGCCGCGTTCGTTTCCGCCTGCCCGGAAAACGATGTTTCCGTGCCCGCAACGGCCGGGGTCGTGCTCATCAGCAGATTGAAAACAGAAAGGTCCATAACGGTTTTTCCCTGAAAAAAGTAAACTTGTACAGGGTAATGCAAACAACGTGCCAAAAAATGGGCGGATTGATTTTATGGGGCATCTGTGCGGTCGCTTCCGGTACTCGAATGCGCGCGTACGCGAAAGTACGCTTG
>JAJXEL010000187.1 GCA_021639925.1 Alphaproteobacteria bacterium
AAGACGCGTAATCCAGATTTACGGACATATGAGTTAAAATTGTTCTTCTGGGCTTCAAAATATCGACCCATTCCAAAACGCGGCGCACGGAAGCATGGCTGGGGTGGTCCTGTTCGGATAAACACCCGACAACCCAGGTATCTACACCTTTCAATACGGATAAGGCGGATTCATATAAATGAACAACGTCGGTTGAATATCCGAAATTATTTATTCTGAATCCAAGGCTTGTCGTCCATTCGTGATCCTGTGTAAAAGGAATAATTTTTAAGTCCTTAATATAAAACGGTTCGCCCGGCTTGATCAGGTTCGGTTCCAGCCACGGGTGAAAAAACGGTTCTTTTTCAACGTTTACCGGACGAAACGCATAACCAAACCTTTCTTTTAACAGATTCAGTGTCGTCGCGTTTGCGTAAACGGGAATTCCTTTTTGCATAGCGCGGTTTACTTCACGCAAATCGTCAATCCCATGTGTATGATCGGCATGTTCATGCGTGTATAAAACAGCCGTCAGGTTTTTGATCTGCGCCGACAATAATTGTTCCCTTAAATCCGGACCGGTATCAAACAGCAGATTCAGCTGATCATGCTGCAGCAGCAAAGACGTCCTTAAACGACGGTTTTTAGGATTATTGGAATCACATTTTCCCCAGCCTCTGCTGATCATGGGAACTCCGCCGGCAGCGCCGCAGCCTAAAATTCTGATTTTCATGTCAAGCCGCCTTTGAAAATAAAGTAAAAAAGTTTTCCGTTGTCTGGCAACGCAATTGATCCAGACTGACATTTTTTAATTCAGCCAACGTTTCCGCCGTCTTTATCATAAAAGCCGGTTCATTTCTGCGCCCTCTGAACGGAACGGGAGCCAAAAAAGGCGCGTCCGTTTCGATTAAAAGACGATCCAACGGAACGGATTTAAAAATACACCGTAATTCTTCAGCGGATTTAAATGTAATAATCCCCGATGCGGAAATATAAAATCCCAGCTCCAACCCTGCCCGCGCTAATTTTTCACGTGAAGAAAAACAATGCAGAACGCCGCGCAAACCGGGGCCGGCCTCTTCCTGCAGCAAAGCGATAGTATCCTCTTCCGCTTCACGGGAATGAATAATTATCGGTAAACCGGTTTGCTTGGCCGCTTTTAACTGTATGCGGAATAAGGCTTTTTGCGCTTCGCGTGTTTCTTCCGCGCCGTAATGATAATCCAATCCGGCCTCGCCGATTGCCACAATTTTCGGATCCCGGACAGCCGCGCAGATATCCTGCGGCGACAGTACTTGACTTCCCTGCTCTGCCGCATATTCCGGGTGAATGCCGGCGGAAGCAAAAATATGAGAATTACGACGCGTCAAAGCAAGCAGTTCCGGCAGTTCTTCCAATTTTGTGCAAACGCTTAAAAAACGTTGTATTCCCAGCTGTTCGGCCTGTTCGATAATCTTATCTTGTTCCGACAGGTAATCGGGGAAATTCAAATGACAATGACTGTCTACAAAAAACATTTATCCGGCCTCCCTTTGCAAGGTCAGGAAAGCGTTGACAAAAACCTGTTTTTGATCCAAATCAATATCCGCGAAAGCCTTTTGCAGATCGTTTGTCAGATCCATCAGCTTTAAAACGGGAATAGTATTCTGCAAACGCTTTCTTAATAAGGCTTCAGAGGGAAAAATTTCTTCTTTATCTGTTTTTTCGGCTGAAATACAAACATCGGCCAGCCATTGCAACAGCAGCGACTGGGCTGTTTTTAACAATTCCTTGTCTTTTAACGTTTTTTCAACAAAGTCATATACTCCGGAAACCGACAGATCCGGAAAATCCGAAAATAAAGCCAGCATTTGTTTAAACAGGCGCAGTCCGTCGTGGTCCATCAAAGCCATGGCTTTTCCCGGACTGCCTTCGGACAACAGAGCCAAAGAATGACAATCCTGGTCGGAAATATGGTCATATTTTGATTTAAAAATGTCAATTAACCTATTGTTTTCCAAAGGTTTTATTGACAGCTTCCTGCACCTGGAACGAATGGTCGGCAATAACTTTCCGGGAATATGGCTGATTAAGATAATCAATGTATTGTCGGGCGGTTCTTCCAACGATTTCAGCAAAGCGTTCGCGGCATTGGCGTTCATGTCATCGGCAGAATCAATAATAACAATCCGCCAGCCGTTTGCCCCTGCGGTTAAATGCAGAAACGTTTCTGCTTCCCGGATATCGGTAATTCTGATTTCATCAAAACGTTTCCGGTTTTTTTCCGTTTCCGGATCCAACGGTTTCCCCGCGTCAATTAAAGCCTGACGGCTTTTTAATTCATCTTCTTTTAATCCGCATTCAATGACTTTCAAACCGGGATTCATTCTTTGAGCAACGGATTTAAAAACCGGGTGATTTTCCGGGATAACCAACGATTGAGGCGGCTCCGGTCCGCCAAATAAGTTATCCTGCGGCATTTCAGACGGCTGAGCCAACACAAACCTAGCCAGACGGTAAGCTAAAGTCGCTTTGCCGATCCCCCGCGGGCCGCAAAACAGCCACGACCCGGCCAGACGCTGCTTGTTCCATAAATCCAGCAAAATTTTTTCAGCATCGTCATGACCGAATAAATCAACTTGTTCTTCAGGAGCTTTTGCGCAAAATTCATTCATACCGTTTTGATTCCAATAAACGCTTTTGAACGACGGAAACGATTTTTGCATGAATTTCATCTATTGAACCGGTCGCGTCAATGACAACGCATCTGCCGGGTTCTTTTTTTTCTATTTCTAAAAACGCCCGGCGCAGATTGCGATGAAAATCCAATCCCATTTTTTCGTAACGGTTGGCGTTGGCATCACGTTTCAAAGCCCGTTCAATCCCTGATTCAACAGGCATATCCAAAATAATTGTCAGATCCGGTTTAAAAGAACCGACAACAATTTGATATAACTGTTCGACAGCCGCCTGCCCCAGCCCTTTATCCGCATACCCGAACCCCTGATAAGCCATTGTT
>JAJXEL010000037.1:0-8231 GCA_021639925.1 Alphaproteobacteria bacterium
ATATAAGCCAGCGTTTTTGATTTTTCCTGTTCATGGTCAATTTTCTCCTGCGCTCTGCCGAATTTATACGCGAAAAAAGACAACAACGCCGCCAGCAGCGCCGCAGCGACGCCGACAAATCCCATTGCGTCAGGCATTTTCTTCTTTCGGCTGCGTCGTTTTATTTTCCTGAATCTTTGCGTTTACAATGGAAACCAGATCCAGCACTTTAATAACTTTTGCCAGGACGGCGTCGTCTTTTTGCGTCGGCGTCGCCTTTATAATAACCGATGCGGCGGCGACAACGGTGCCGAACCAAAAAACGGCCTGTTCGAAAAACAAAACGATATTTTCCCAATTCATATTTTTTCCTTTCATAAAAAAACGGGACGTTTCCGCCCCGCCGATTTTGTAAACAATGCGGCTTCCGCTTTTCTGCGCCGTATTAACCCGCCGCAGGGACGGCCGTTGACATAGATCCAGCGCTGCAGCTGCCGGGGCACCCGGTCATAGCGGTATTCGTTTAATTCTTTTAACAGCGTGGATTTTTCAAACGCCCTGATTCCAACGTTAAAAACAAAACTGACCAGAGCGTCTTTCTGATATTCCGACAGGGGAACGTCAACCAGCTTTTCAACTGCCTTTTCGGCGATATCCAGATCCTGCTTTAACAATTCTTCGGCTTTGCGTTCGCAAACGCCGCAAGGATATTTTTCTTCAGGCTCCAGCACATGCCCGTAACCGATCGTCCTTTTTCCAGCGACGCAGGTATATTCCAGGGGCGCGAAACCTTCAAAAGACTTTATCAATTTTACGCCTTTTTCAGAAATCATTCCGGCGCCCCCGAACGATACAAAAGCACATAAATTTTTACGCAGATATACAGCAGCGTGGCGATTCCGATCAGACAACCGACCCATTCGTTAAAAATCGGCATCCAGGCCGGAGCCGTCAGGCCCGCGGAAATCGTAACGCCTTCTTTGACATTTCCCATAACGATTCTCCTTTCAGGTTTTAACCGCCGAAACCGCCGAAATCCGTCAGCAAACCGACGGAATAAGAAAAGGCTTTGCTTTTTCTGTTTCTGCGTTCATTTTTAGCCTGACGGCGCAGATTGTAAGCCTGTTCTTTGGCCTGTTGCTCTTTGTCATAAACTTCTTTCGCCGTTTTTAAATCGTTATAAAGCAGGGCATCGTTAAACGATGATACGTTGATTCCGGAAGCCCCGGCTTTGGCAACGGCCTCTCCTCTTTCTTCGTCGTTTTCGCGTTTCAGCTTCTGCGTTTCATCACGGTTCTGCCTGATTACATTGTCCGCCTGCCAGTAATAATCTTTTTCGGCGTCTTTGGAATCCTGCCATTCCTTTAATAAATTAAACGTGTTTTTCGCACTGCTCATCACTGTTGAAAAAGCTGTTTTGCTCATTTTAAAATCTCCTTATATTCTATTTGTTGAAACCAACGGGAAAATGCCCAAAACCGTCAAAGGCAAAGGCTGGTCCTGTTCAATGCGGATATCGGAAAGACGTTCCCATTGCGCGCAGAACGAAACTTTTTTATCGCCGGAAAACAATGCCGGCGGCGCATTCATCAGATCGCTGGAACTGCGGAAACTTTGCCTTTCGACATGCTTTGACGAACCGATTGAAAATCCCAACGTTTTGTAAAGACGCAGCAATAAACCGGAAATACGTTTGGTTGCCCCTTCGGATATGCCGTCGTGTCCGATACCGACCAAAGGCATTGTTTGCAAAACCGATGTAAAAGGCAGTCCCGCATGGACGATACAAGCCGGCGTATCCAGGTCAATCGCGCCGTTTTGAACGACTTTTTCCGTTTGAACGGCTCCGTCGGCCAAAACAGCGACAGTTTCGCCTTCCAGATGGTCCAATCCCGAAACCCGCGAAACTTTTTCCCCGTGATACGACAATCCGCTGTCAACAAAGAAACATTCTTCGGATCCTTCGGCATTTTCTTCAATTCCCGCTTCCATCACTTCGATATAACGCTTTGTTTCCCCATTAATCAGGCGGCGAACCAATAAAAACAATTCGTCATGCCCTCCGTTTTCCGACGGCAGCGTGGCAATGCTTTCGATATAGCCGCCGGATAATTCATGAGAATGCCACGCTTCGACAGATTCCGCGGCTTCATACGTCAGCCCGGCCAAAGCGCCGTTTTTCAACGCGCACCAGACAACCGGCACAGGTTCCTGCTGCAACGCCATTTCCTTTATGCCGCTGTATGTCATATGCGGCGCCAACGTCGTCAAATCTCTGGCGATATATCCGTCGGAATTGCTGTCGTACATAAAGGCGCGCAACTTTCTGCCGTAATGCTGAACAAACAAAGTCGTGTTTCCGACTTTAATCGGCGCCGCCGCTTCACTGCCGTAAGTCGAATGACGCTGCGCTTTGACACTCATCGGAATAGTTCCTTCGCCGCCGACGGTTTCCAAAGTAAAATCGGCTCCGACCGTTCCGATCGCCAAAACGCGCCCCGAAGACAACCAGCAAACGTCGTTAATCTGATCCGACGACAATTCATAACCATACCCGTACTGCGACGTAACGGCCGCGCTTGCCGAAGTCGGGGAAAAGAATTCATATTGTCCGGTTTTTGATCCGTAAATCCCGTTTCCTTTTCCCAAAATCAGCCTTTGTTCGAAAAACGTAACGACGGCCGGATACCCTGTTGTCGCCGAAAAAACACCCAGACGCCATGATTTGGACGCCGTCGTGTTTAAAAAGGGCAGATCGTCAAATACGGTCGCGCTGACACTGCGCGCGCTGGTAAATCCCGTAATTTTCGCCGCGCCCCACTGAACATTCGGATTATTCGGCTGCATAATCCGCACATGCCGGCCGACGTCGGTCGCCGCGAAAACGTCGCCGGAAGCCGTAATGGTAATATTTCCCGTTGTTGCGGAAGGCGTTAACGTAATATCCCCCGTATGCACCGGCAAATAAGGACCGTCCGTCATCTGAACTTCCGCCGTCCGCCAATCGGTCTGGGAATAACGCGTAATCGTTCTTAACGGAAAAGACGGATGAGCGATATAAACGACGTCTCCGGACTGGGAAAAATATAAATTATCCAGATCGTCCTGCGTATACGGCACGCTGATTTCTATCGGCGCGCCGTTTGTGTCGACGATCGGCTGGCGATGATAAAAAACGCGTACGTATTGATTGCCGAATTCCAACAGATAAGACTGTGTCGCAGAAAATTGAAAAGAAAACAGCCGGGATTTTTTGTCGTGGTATTTGGCTGCTGCGACAAAACGCGTTCCCCCGCGTCTGGAAACGGGTCCCTGTACGGACGGAATAAAATTTTTTAAAATTTTGCAGGCGCCTTTGTATTCTTCGGTGTCAATGCGCCCGCTCATTAATTCGGAAATTTCACCGACGTTAAATCTGACTAAAGCTGCGGCATTTGACATTATATTCTGGCCTCCAGCCACCCTTGAGGCGCATAAATATCCTGAATTCCTTCCATTGCCGATGCCGTTTTGGCCTGTTGAACAAACTGTTGGTATTCTTTTGTCAGATTTTCTTTCAAAGAAACCGACGCCGTCAAAGGAACGGCCAGCTCTGCCGCCAGACGCAGCGAAAGCGCTTCGACAAACATAGGATCAAACTGCGCCGTATCTTCGATCCTGGAAATACCGATAAAAGCAAATACATTCTGATCAGCCAGAATATATCGTCCTTCCACCTGATAACGTTGCTGTTCCCGTGTTTTCCAAACGCGCAGACAATCGGACGGCACAACAAACTGATAATCGTATCCGAACAAAGGTTTTTCTTTTAACGGCGCCAAAATATAACGCTTCAAAGCAAATCGCCACGGATAAGACCTGAGAACAAAATCGCGCGTATCGTCATATAAAGCTTTGCAATACCGGGCGGGCTTCGTTTCATCGTCCAAAGACATAATAATCAATTCGTCGCCTATTTTGGACAACGCCCGGTTACAAACGGAAACAATGGAAGTCATTTCTTTCTCCTTAAGGAAAACAAGATAAAAAAAGCGGCAGAAATATTTCTGCCGCTTTTAAAAACAGATTTATTCTTTACAGTTAATCTGAACGACCAGTTCTTCCTGCATACGCACGGCGCCGATCGACATTTCATAATAAACCTGCGTTGCGAAACACTTGTCGTCGCGTTCCGTAATTTTGCCGACAATATCCTGCCCGATCCCCAGCTTGATGCCGTCAGACTGAAAAGCGAAACAAGAACGCCCGATCACCGCCGGCGTTTCTGCCGTTGACATAACGTCCGGCAAAATCAAATCGCCGTCGCTGTTTTTCGCATTCAGCTGAACGAACTTAAATCCCATAAAGGTATCCAGTTCGCCGCGGACCAAAGCTTTGGCGGACGCATAATCGGCCGAAGTAACTTTTGTTTCGCTCAGCAAATCGTCCAACTGCTGCGCGGACAAAACAATCACACGGCCTTCGCTGGGGGCGTCGCATTTATCAAACATGCGCTTGACTTCGCGCAGCTTGTCAAACGTAAATTTCGACGCGCAGGCCGAATCGATGACCTGCGTTGACGGCAAAGTAACAGCCGTCGCCCCGGTTTCCCCCGTATAAGCCGTTCCCAAAGCCGCCGTTACAATCGCTTCGTCAATGGCGCGTCCCATGGCCCATGCGGCGGCATTGGCATAATCGCTTGTCGGGTCAATCAACATTCTGACCTTGTCGTCATTATCGATCAAATCAGCCCAATGATACGTATCCAGCTTTAAACTGCGGCGTTTATGCAGCGTGTCGGACTGCGGCGTATTTGCGTGGCGCGTTGTTTTTTTCACGGCGGCCACCTGGCCGATCTGGTCGATAAACATGTTTTTGCCGCGTACGGATTCAAAACCGACCAAATCGCGCAGCTTGGATCCCTTCTGCTGAACCAGCGCCTGAATATTGGAACTGTACTGGTTGACAAACGACGTTGAAATTTGTGTGCTCATATTTTCCTCTTTCATTATTTGAATATAAAAAAAGCCCCGTTGGAAACGGAGCGCCCGGATTCGTTTTCAAAAGACGGTTATTCTTCGCCGAACAAACGTTTTCTTAAACGATACACCTGCTGAACAGTTGTTTCATGTTCGGGGTGCCTGGCCTGCATATAGGCGGGGACAGCCATCAGTCTGGCAATTTCCGCCTTGATTTTTTCTTCCGAAGACAGAACGGACGATTTTTCCCCGATCAATCCCCGGTCTTCGCCGGCGGCATCGGCCAGCTTGATCAGAAAAGCGATAATTTCCCGGCAGTTTCCGATACCGCTGTTTTTCAAAAAGTCCGCCATTTCTTCCCCGCCGTATTTCCGGATCAGATTCTGCGCGGCTTTTTGCTTGGCTTCAAAATCGCGTCCGTAAACACTGCGCAGCTGGTTTTCGGTTTCGTTACAATATTCCCGGGCTTTTACATTTAAATCGCCGACGAACCGCAAAGCCCCTTCGACAATCCAATCCCAGATCCCCTGCGCCTGTTCTTCGGACAAACGCAGTTCTTCGGCCAGACTTTTAAATTCCTCAAAAGCCTCTTCATCAATAATTTCATCAATCGTTGCGTCGGAAATATTTTCCTGCGGCATGGGTAAATTATGATTCATTTTTATTCCTTTCAGTTTCTTGCAATAACGCGACAAGCTTTCGCTCATCACAGGCGGACATTTTAATAATGTCCAGAAAAGCTGCCCGCTTTCCGTCGTAAAAAGCGCTTGCGGCGGAAAACCCGTTAGGATTTGACACGTCCGTTACCGGCGACAGCATATGACATTTATCGGCCAGATCTCGTAAAACGGCCTGCCCGTTTTCAGATAAAAACACAGCTTTGTAAGCCTGAACCAGCTCCAGCGCTTTGCTAATTTTTTTCTTTTTAAGATTCTCCGTCATCGGATTTTTTCTCCTCTCCGGCATTAAACAAAGCGCTGCTGACGCCATACATTTCACCGATTTGCCGGATTGCTTCCGGCACATTGAACACAGCGGCGGCTTCGGGCTGGAT
This sequence comes from Alphaproteobacteria bacterium, assembly GCA_021639925.1. Taxonomy (GTDB): domain Bacteria; phylum Pseudomonadota; class Alphaproteobacteria; order CAAGCB01; family CAG-977; genus UBA11549. The sequence continues at coordinate 5,992 of JAJXEL010000037.1, forward strand.
TTTCAAAAAACCTTCAGCCAGCTCCAGCGTCTGCATGACGGCTCTGGCCTGCAAATGCTTTTGCGCCAAAGACAACGGCGACACATACTCTATTCTGACGTCGGAAAAAGAAATTCCCGGCGGCAAAACCATTTTGCCGTGCCGCACCAACAATCCGAAAATCCGGTTCATCATCGGCCCCAGCAGCTCGGTCTGCAAACGCCCGAAAACAGGCCCCAGCAAACGCATTTTTTCTTCCGTACGCTGCAAAACTTCGGTAGCGGTCATCTGAACGTTTTCGGTACTGGTCAGCTGGTCGTTATAAAACGCCGTTTTAATCCGGCTTCTGATTTCATTCATGATTTCCAACCCGACGCCGGAATTTGTCCCGCTGACAAACGCTTTGGGCGCTTCGCCCGTATAACGGATAATCCCGCCGGGAACCGTGGCAGCCGGCGCGAACTGGTCGTCGTCTCTGACCAGCAGAGGCGGCCTGTTGGCCAGCTGAGCGGCAATAATCGTTTCTTTCATCATTTCCTGAATCATTTTGATATCAGGCAAAGCCGCCGCGGCAGGAGACCTGCCGTACACTTCCGTACACGCTTTGCACCAACGCGTAACGAACAAAGGCATTTCTTCAAAACCGCCGGAAAACAACAGCGTTTTTTCATCTTTTAAGACATACGCCGAACTGACGGGTTTTTGGAAAACGTCCCCTTTTTCATATAAAGCGTTCGGAATAACGGCATGAATGATTTCATATTCGCGCTCCGTCTGGTTTCCCGATTCGAAAACAGCCCGCATTTTTTCAGGCAAGGCTTCCCGTCCCCATGTTTGGACGATTTTATCCAAAGACATTTTAAAAACGCGGTATACCTGGTTAACCTGCCCCGCCGCGTTTTCTTCCAGGAATAATTCTCCCAGAAAACGCGACTGAAACAGTAACCCTTCATTTTCCTCGTTCCACCCGACATACAGCCCTGCCGTCCCTAAAACAGCCAGATCCAGATATACTTCATGGATATTTGTGGCGAATCCGGCACACGGACGCACGATTTCATCGGCAATCACCTGTTCCGCCTGCAAAATCCAATCGGCAATTTCCGGAACATTTTTGTATTTGGGCACGGACAAAGAAAACCATTTTCCGGACGGATTCGTCATCAGCCCGTGCAATCCCGCCGCCAAAATTTCAGCGGCATTGACGGCCGTTGTTTCAAATAATTTTCTTGTACGGCTGACGCCGGTTTCCTGCCTGACGGTAAAATCCGCTTTTCGCGGCAGGACAAGCTCCGATATTTCCTGCCACAGCTTTTCAAAATTAACCCGTTTGGATTTTAATTCGTCTGTTTTACGGATAATTTTATCCGCTAAAGAATATGAATCGGACATTGTCATAACCCCAGCAGATTTTTCTGCCCGCCCAATCCTACGGTTCTGTTTCCTCCCAACACGCCGGCGAAAATAACGTTTGACCTTTTAGAGTTCCGCCTTTTTTTATCCAGATCTTCCTGAAACGCTTTGTTTGAAGCGTCGATTTCCGCCTGTTGCCGCGCGGCTTCTTTGTCTTTATCAGCCTGAACGGACTGTTTATAATCGTTATAAACGCCTTCCCCCAATTCGGTGACGGAAAACAAAGGGTTAATCAAATTTTTCTGATTGGTTGCCGCCGAAACAATTTTCTTTCCCAATTTTTTTAAACTTTTTCCAAATCCCATCTTCTTCTCCTTTTGACATAAAAAAAGCGTCCCTTTTCAGGAACGCTTTGTTTTCAAAGACACAACATCAAGTGTATTAACAATATGTCATATAATTTTTTAAATGTCAACACATTTTGTTATATTTTTTATTTCTCCAAACCGACTTTCTTTTTCAGTACCGCGGGAAGCGGCGCTTTAACGGCATTTTCAATCTTTTTTTCTTTTTTGACAGCCGCTATTTTTTCGGCGGCTTCAGCCTGACGGGCGGCGATATCGGGGATCGGCAGAACTTCCGGCACCACTTTGGCCGGCATATACCCCGAATGAGGCCGGGAATATAATCCCAGCCGTTCTTGCATCACTTCTTCCTGCGGTTTGTTCCAATCGAATTTAAATTTCATGCAGCAGTTGCCGTAAATATTGTTAAACCGTTCAAACGAAACGGAACAAGCGTCTTGCGTATTGAAAAATTCTTTTGTTTCTTTTTCGGACAGATAAGGTTTTCCGTCACAGACGCAGACTTTTTGAACGACGCCGCCGACGGGCACTTCACGTTCAAAT
>JAJXEL010000037.1:8241-15659 GCA_021639925.1 Alphaproteobacteria bacterium
TTTGTTTTCCTCTTCGCGGGTACAATTTTTAAACCGCTGGCGCACCATTTTTATATACAGGATATCATAACAGTCGCGCGTCGAATAATCCGTAAACCACCCTTTAAAGGCGGCGCGATATGCCGAACCGTCGGCCAACCCGCCTTTTACGGCCTGGTTTTGAAACGGATTGACGATATGCGCGTCTTTTTCACGCAAAGATTCCAAAGGCTTGTCATTTCCCGCCAGCGCCAGCTCGTAACAAACGGCCGCGGCAGTCGCCGAAGCGTCAGCTTCAATGACGGATTGGTTTTGAATATAACTTTTCGGCGTATCCAGATAAGCGTCCATCAGGATTCCCTTTTGGAACTGCTGAGCGTGCCGCAGCTCATGCGCCATCGTTCCGACCTGCCGGTTTAAATCGCTGCCGGCGTTGATTTTCAGATTATTTGTCACTTCGTCATAGGAACCGTACGCCCGCATACCCGAATCCAGCCGGATTGCCGTTTGGTGTTTTTCGGCGTCGGCAATCAGCTGCCGGCCTGTTTTTGACTGCCGCAGACACCCCAGGATTTCCTCCAACCGGCCCAGCTCTTCCCGGCTTTCGTATACCAAAAAAGGATAAGACGGCTGATTTTCCGATTGTTTATCAGCGGCGGGTTTTTGTTTTTCAAAAACGGATTCGATATTTTCGGCCATAATTTTCTCCCGTCGGTTATTTTATTCAGGCTACCGCTCTTTCTTTATTTCGTCTATTGTTTTCTTCACGCTGACTAAAGCGCTTGACTTTTTGATATAAAATGTTTTAGCTCCGGTTTATTCGGACAAGGGGACTTTGATGCTGAAATTTGAAATCGAAAAAACATGCGGCAGAGCCCGTTTGGGCAAATTGCATACGGCGCACGGAACCGTCGAAACGCCGGCTTTTATGCCTGTCGGAACGGCGGCAACGGTAAAAGCCATGATGCCGGAATCGGTTGCCGAAACAGGGGCGCAGATTCTTTTGGGCAATACCTATCATTTAATGCTGCGCCCCGGCGCGGACAGGATTGAACAACAAGGCGGCCTGCATAAATTCATGAACTGGAACAAACCGATTTTAACCGATTCGGGCGGCTTTCAGGTTATGTCGCTGTCAAAACTGCGCACAATTACGGAAGACGGCGTGGAATTTCGTTCTCATTTTGACGGCAGCCCGTGCAAGTTGTCGCCCGAAATTTCCATCGGGATTCAGCATAAACTGGACAGTAATATTACAATGTGCTTTGACGAATGCCCGCCCTATCCGGCCGAACGCAAATACGTTGCCAATTCGACCCGTCGTTCAATGCGCTGGGCCAAACGGTCAAAGGACGCTTTTATTGACCGTGACGGATACGGCATTTTCGGCATTGTTCAAGGCGGCGTTCATACCGACCTGCGCGAAGAATCCTGCCATTCGCTGACAGACATCGGCTTTGACGGCTATGCCCTGGGCGGCCTGGCCGTCGGCGAAGGCCAGGAACTGATGTTTGACACGATCAGCGCGACGACGCCGCATTTGCCTACAGACCGGCCGCGTTATTTAATGGGCGTCGGCCGCCCGTCCGATATTGTCGGCGCCGTTTTGCGCGGCGTAGACATGTTTGACTGCGTCATGCCGACCCGTTCGGGCCGCACGGCGCAGGCTTTTACCCGCAACGGCGTGTTAAACTTCAGAAACGCGAAACACAAGGACGATCCCGCGCCGATTGACGATCAATGCCGCTGCCCGGCCTGCCGTAATTACTCCAGGGCTTACATGCACCACCTTGTCAGGACAAAAGAAATTTTGGGCGTCATGCTGCTGACATGGCATAACCTGACTTATTATCAGGATTTAATGCGCGCGATCCGGCAGGCGATCCGGGAAGACCGCCTGGACGAATTTGCCCGCGGCGAATTTGCATGACCGGGAAAGAAAAGAAAAAAAACCCCTCCGCCGAACCGCCCCGCCGTTGTACGGGCCTTGTTTCTTTCGGCGCTGACGCCCGCCGCCTGCTCGGTCCGCTTTTAGGAAAAAAAGGCTTTATCCAGGCCGATATTCTGGCCCATTGGGAGGACATGCTCGGCCAGGCATTATCCCGCGGCGTCACTCCCTCTTCCGTCTCTTTTTCCAAATCCTCCGGGGACAGAGCCGTCTTGCACGTCAAAGCCTTCAGCGGCGCTTATGCCGTTGAATTCAACGCCCGCAAAGAACAGATTCTGGAAAAAATCAATTCATACTTCGGATACCCCGCCATAACGGATATCCGCCTGACCCAGGGCGGCCGCGCCCCGAACCTTTCCCCCGCCGTTTCTTTCCGCCCGCCGGACGAAGAACGGCAAAACGAAATAAACGCGCTGACTTCCGATATCGAAAACGACGCCCTGCGTACCGCCGCGGCAGAACTCGGACTGCTTCTCAGTACTAAAAAATAATTAACAGCTTTTGTTTTTTCGTTTATAAAAGACTGAACAGCTGTTTTTGAAGGAGATTAATTTATGAAAAACGGTACAAAAAGTTTCATTTCCGCTTTTTTGCTCGTCACATTAACCTGTTCTTCCGCTTTCGCGCAAACAGAAACGTCGTGGTTTCAAAAAATTAAAAACTTTTTCACCAATTCGTCCCGGCCCGAAACAACGGCAGCGGTTCAGCCGGAACAAACGCCGCCGCCTTCCGCCGCGGCAGAAACGGCAAAACCGGTTTTCGATTTTTCCGAAAAAACGATCGGAAACAGGGAAGCTCCTTTAAAAATTCACATTTTCACATCGCTGACCTGCCCGCACTGCCCCGTCGTTCATACACAGCTGATGCCGTATATCCAGGAAAAATACGTTGATAAAAACGAAGCTCTGATTATCCTGGAAGACTTCCCGCTTGATACGCGCGCAGTCACGGCTTCGCTGATTTCGCGCTGCCTGTCGGGCGATCAATACTTTGCGTTTATGGAATCTCTGTTTGAAAACCAAATGAAATGGGCTGTCGCGCCTAATTTACAGGAAGCCCTGCTGCCGTATGCGAAACTGGCCGGCATGAACGAAGACGAAATGATCGCCTGCGCGACGGACGAATCGGCGTTAAGAGAACTGACCCGCCAGCGCAATCTGGCTATAATGCAGTTTAAGATTCATGCCACGCCGACACTTATTTTGCAGCTGGGCAAAGAAAAGGAATTTCTTGAAGGCGTCCCCAGCCGTACCGATTTTGACCGTGCCGTCGAACGGCTGAAAAAAACCTACAAAGGCTCATGGCCTGCCGCTGCGGCACAGCAGGAAAAGCCGGTTGCCGGCCCTTCCGCGCCGTGACGCGGAAATTCTTGACATTTCCGAATTGACTTCGTAGCATACACAACGCCTGAAGGTGAAACAGTGCCTGAAGAACAACACCAAAAGCCGTCTGCCGACGCTTTAAAGGAAATAGACGAACGCCTGACCGCCCTGCGGGGCCGGACGTTTGGCGTTTTCGGGAAAAATGCGCCCGCGCCGCACCCGGTCGGACGAATGATGTGGCTGGCTTTTAATGTTGTGTCAGACCTGATCGCCGGGGTAATATGCGGTTTGGGAATCGGGTACGGACTGGATTACTGGCTGGGGACACGTCCCGTTTTTATCGCCGTTTTTTTAATATTAGGGTGTATAGCCGGCGTGTTAAACGTCGTGCGTTTTTTGCAGCGTTATGACGAACGGCGCCGCGAAAGCCGGCAACCCCCTGAAGGAAAGGAATAAACAGTGTCCGGCCCGATAGAACAATTTGAAATAAAACCGGTTATTTCTCTGCCCAAAGTCGACGGCGTTGATTTGTCGTTTACGAATTCGTCATTGTTTATGGCGCTGGCCGTTGTTGTGTGTTCGGCATTTTTTATTGTTGCCATGCGCAAAAAGGCCCTTATTCCGACAAAACTGCAATCCGTTGCGGAAATCGTATATGAACTGATCACCGGCATGGTCGGCGAAATGGTTGGTCCGGCGGGCCGGAAATACGTTCCGTTCATCTTTACCCTGTTTATGTTTGTCGTTTTGGGCAATTTGCTGGGACTGCTGCCTTACAGCTTTACTTATACCAGCCATTTTGCGGCGGTGGGTTCGTTGTCGGTATTTGCGATTTTGGTTACGGTTTTCGCGGGCTTAAAAAAACGGGGTTTAAATTGGTTTACGAACTTTTTCCCCAGCGGGACGCCGATAGCGATCGCGCCGATTTTGGTACCGATCGAAATCATTTCGTTTTGTTCGAAACCGTTCAGCCTGACGGTGCGTTTAACCGTTAACATGATGGTGGGCCACATTATGTTAAAGGTGATTGCCGGCTTTATTTACGATTTAAGTTTCTGGGGCGGGTGGTTGCCGCTTGTATTCATTTCCCTGTTAACGGTTTTTGAAATGGGGATTGCAGTCTTGCAAGCGTATATTTATACTATTCTGACCTGTGTTTATCTGAACGATGCGCTGCATGCGCATTAGTTCTTGTTTTTGTGAAGGTGCTTTTTTAGGAAGGATATGAATATGGAAGCCGAATATGCAAAATACATTGCGGATGCAGCGAAATTTTTGGCAGCCGCGCTGTGCGCTTTAAGCATGAAAGCCGCCGCGGAAGGCGTGTCCAAGATCTGGATTACGATGATTGACACGGTCGGCCGCAATCCGACGGTAAAGAACGACGTCAACGCGTTCGGCCTGATCGGCTTTGCCGCGACGGAAGCGATCGCCCTGTACGCGCTGGTTATCGCGTTAATTATGCTGTTCTTGTAATTTTCAATAAAAAAGGACCGACAAACAATGCTGCCGCAGCTTGACCCGACATGGTATGCCTCCCAAAGCTTTTGGATGTTAGTTACATTCTGCGCCATGTTTTTGGTGGTATGGCGTTTTGTCATGCCGGCGATGCGTGCGACAGTGGACGCGCGCCGGTCCCGGATTGAAAACGACATCAACAAAACGGACGAACTGAAAACCGAAGCCGCCCGCCTGCTCAAGGAATTGGAAGAGGCGCAGGCTTCGGTCAAAGAACAAACGCAGGCGGCCCTTGCCAAAGCGCAGGAAGAAGCGCAGGCGTTAACCAAACAGATGGAAACGGATTTTGCCCAACGCCTTGCGGCGCATATTGCCGAAAAGGAACAGACGCTGAACGCCGCGAAGGAAAAAGCTTTGCAGGATATCGCCGCCATATCGGGCGGCCTGGCGGACCAAATTACCCGCAAAGTCGCCGGACTGGCCGTCTCAGCCGAAGAAATAAAACAAAAAACAGCCTCTGTAATGGAAAAAACAATATGATTATTTCCCCAGCTTTTGCCTCGACAACAGCGGCTCATGCCGCGGAACATAACTTGTTTCAGGATCCGACGTTCTGGGTCGGCATTGCTTTTTGCCTGACAATCATCGCTTTAATCAAGCTGGCCGGCAAAGCCGTTTCGTCTCTTTTACAGGCCAGAGCCGACGGCATTGCTTCCAAACTGGACGAAGCGTCGCAGCTGCGCCGCCAGGCGGAACAGCTGCTGGCCGAATACACGGACCGGCATGAAAAGATGGAACAGACGACACGCAGCGCTTTAAAAGAAGCGGAAGAAAAAGCCGAAAAACTGAAACAGGAAATTCAAAACGACTTTGAACAGAAACTGAAAAACCGCGAAGCCGCGGCGGAACAACGCTTAAACCGCGCCGCCGAAGAAGCTTCGGAAGAAGTCCGCAACAAAGCCGTCGCGATTGCCATGCAGGCTGTCGAACAAATCCTGACTGAAAAACTGTCCGGGGAAGAAGGCCAAAAACTTATTGACGAAGCCATTGACGCTTTGCCCGGGCTTTTTAACGAACGCGCGGCCTGATGCCCGCTTTTTCCTTGCACGGCCATTCTGGAATAATTTGACAAATTTTTCTTTTTGACGGATACTTTTTGCAGTACCGCAGAAAGGAATTAATATGTCCGCCACACTTTATGAACAGTTTTTTGCCGCCGGATCCGTCAAAAGCCTTTTGACGGGAAAAAAGTTTAATTCTCCCTGCCCGGTACGTAAAACAACCGAAAAACCAAACGCGGAAACCGATACCCCGCCCAAGGGGAAAAAACAACCGGCCTGCCAATAAAATCCGCTATAGCTTCTCAATAAAACGAACGGAAGAATTATCCCAGTATTTTTTATAGACCCGGTCGTCCGACCCGTCAAAGTTGATTTGATACATTCGAAACGTTACCGGTATATTTTTGGGCTGCCATAATTCTTCATAGGAATATTTATATTTCAAACCGGCTTTTCGCATAACTTTTCCGCTGGCCGGATTGTTGACGTCATGCGTCGCCGTTACATAGACCAGTCCCGCTTTTTTAACCGTTTCCAAAACAGCCAGACAGGCTTCCGTTATAATTCCCCTGTTCCAGAACTCCCGGCGCAGGCCGTATCCCAGATCATGACTGTCGTCTTCGCTGACTTTGATATATCCGACCGGCATATTATCCGTTTTTAAACAAACCGCATAATAGAAAACCTCTCCCGCAGCATAACGGTCCAGATATTTTTTTGCAAATACTGCCGGGCTTCTTCCATTGTTTTCAAAGGAAATAACGGTAAAAACCTGTTTACCGTAACATCGCTCATGATTTGAAATAATGCAGCGACGTCTTCTTTGACAAACGGACGCAGTATCAGACGCTGCGTTTTAATTTCAGACATAATTTATTTTTTCACGATCAGACAAGATTTCAATTCGGCCGCCAGACGCCGGCAAATGTCTTTCAGACGGATTTCTGTATCGGCAATAAACGTTCTGAATCTTGTTTTTCCCGCAACGTTCACTTCCCTGAAAACAGGAGAATAAACGGCCAAAGCCGGATCTGCCGCCACTAATTCCTGCCAGTAAATTTGCGCTTTGTCCAACTGGGCGAACGAAGACAATTGTAATAATTTAAATCCGGCCGGAATGTTTTTCTTTTGATCTTTTGACACGTTTCCGCGGGCTTTTTGCGAAACGGCCCCATTTAAAACGACCGGATCGCTTACCGCCCTTTGCGCCAGCGGCGCTCCTTTTTTATTAACACGGCGCAGACCGGACCATTCCAATAACTTTGCGCGCTGGTCTTTGCTCAAAGCCGTCAGATGCGCCCTGTCCGAAGGCGGACGGTCATAAGAAACGTCTTTAAACCCGCGCGGCGCATTACGCGACAGATTGTCTTCCAAAGTTTCGGCGATTGACTGAACGCTGGCCTGCGCGATAAAACGCGGCAAAGGATCAACCCCCAGCGCGACGAATAAATTGCTTTCTGCCCCTTTGTAATCGGCATAGGCGAAATCGCGTTTCAAATGGGAAACCAGCCGGTCAACGGCAACGAACAGAGTTTCCCAGCGTTCCTGAACGGTTTTGTTTTTATCCGCGAAGGATTTCTGCCATAAACCGTCGTTGACTTTATCCAAAGAATTGGCGACTTCGAATCCTTCCGCGGCCTGCCTTAACTG
>JAJXEL010000188.1 GCA_021639925.1 Alphaproteobacteria bacterium
CACACTTCGTGTTCGCAGTTTCGAGTGTTTTATTTATTTTTCGAAATTGCGAGGCTGCAGGCCGCGGCAATCCATTTCCTCGTCTGGTATATGGACTGCTTCACACTTCGTGTTCGCAGTTTCGAGTGTTTTATTTCCATTTCGCGCCGTCTGATACAGTAGATTGCTTCACACTTCGTGTTCGCAGTTTCGAGTGTTTTATTTATTTTTCGAAATTGCGAGGCCTCACCGCGGCAACCCATTTCCTCGTCTGGTATATTATCGAAATCGCGAACGAAGTGACGCGATCCATTTCGCGCCGTCTGATACAGTAGATTGCTTCACACTTCGTGTTCGCAGTTTCGAGTGTTTTATTTCTTTTTCGAAATTGCGAGGCTGCAAGCCGCGGCAATCCAGGCCTTAATAACAAGCGCCATCATTCGCGTTTATTGTCCGGCCGCGAAAAATCAATCATAAAAATATGTCTTCTTTTCTCCGGAAACAGGCAAAAACGCAGCGGAACCGCAAATAAACGATACGCGCGGGATTTTATTCCTCTGTTTTTTCCCGTTTTCTGAAAAACCGGTTTTCAAGCGGAACAATCAATTTTTTTTTAAAAAACGGCTGTATGAAAAAAGACGCCGCCAGCCAAAATATGCCGACAATTCCTAAAAAAAGCAGATTAGATTCAATCGTTTCCGCTTCCTCCGGCACGATTTTTTCCCAAACGGGAATAAAGCAGGCCGCCATAAGAATATAGCACGCAACAGAAAAGCTCCAGGAAAAAAAATGCAGCAATATTGAAAAAACAACTATAAAAAATATTTTTAAAAACTTATTCATTCGGTGCCCGGAATACTCTGCTCTTTCTTAAAAAAACGGGCGATTAAAAAAAACCACCCGTAAAAAAATTATCTGCCGCCGTCTTTTAGCTTTTTTTCCAAAGAACGCATATGGTTTAAACGTCTTTCCGCATCGCTGCGTTTTTGAACTTCTATCATACGCCTCATAAACCCTTTCGCCCCTTTTCGTTCCTTGCCTTCTTTATCCCGGGACGAATAAAGCGCCAGGCTTAATTCGACAGACTTGTCAATTACCTTTAACAACGGCGAACCGATAAATTTGTCATCTTCCGCTTTTTTCAGCCGTTCCATGCGCCTGATCAGCTTTAATTCCGTTTTTGTCAACGGATCTATCATTTCGACCGTTTTTTGCAAATGCGCCAAGTCTTCTTTTAAATCAGACGCTTTTAACGGCGTTTGATTCAGCTTTTCCGCTATCGGTTTCGCGACGGACATATTCCAAAAAATTGTTCCGTTTTCATCGCGAACCCTGCCGATCGGACCTTCGGCCGTACCCTGCGCGCTGATCGACCAGTCTAAGTTCATATAAGCATCAAGCAAAGCATTCTTTGAAAGCAGCTTGTTTTCCGCGCCGGTCGTATTCCGCGGCGCATATCCCGGCCGCAGCATACGCGTCCGGACAGAGCTTTTTTCCCGTAACGTTTCCAGTTTTTTAATCTTTTTCAAATCGCCTTTATATCCTTCGCGGTTTTTAATTTCGGACAACCGTTCGGAAAAAGATTTTTTGTTTGACTGACGCAAATTCAATTTATCCATAACGAAATGCCGGCTGGCTCCGTACGCTCTGGCCGACAAAGCCGTTATGGTCAAAGCGACCGGAACGGCGCCCAGCGTTGCTTTTCCTGCGATTTTACCCAGCTTTGTATTTGCCGCGGCTTTGTTGATGACCATCATTTTTTCCAAAAAGGACGGCGGTTCGATCATTTCCAACTGTTTTTCCGCATATTGTTTGTATTTCGGCAGATTCTCGTCTAAATTCGCGCGAAAAGTATCGCCCCATATATTGGAAACATTTGAAAAACCGGACAAACTCATTTTGCAGTCGCCGGACAAATAAGATTCCAAAACTTTATCCCCGCCGTTTGGCATAGAATCATAGCGTTCCGCGTAATTCAGCTCTCCGCCGCCGTTTCCTTCCCCTGAAAACAACCCCTTAAAAGCTCCGTTTCTGCTGAGAAGATATAATGCCGCGACATTTGTCATTGATCTGTTCCTTTCTGTTTTTTTTTGACCGTTACTTAAAGAAAACTCCTTTAAATCGCGTCAACAGCCTTTTCGGCAAACGATTCTTTATCAATTACAACTTCATAATAGCGTTTAAAAACGCCGGCCGGATCTGCCATTCTTCCTTCGTCCAGATCTATGACTTTATCCAGATCTATTTCGACGACCAGACATTTTTCAGCAGTGCGCAAATAATCAATGATTTCATCGGACACTCCCGTTATGGCGCAGCCGGAATCAGACGTCCTTTTGAAAAACAAAGAATGTTCAAACAAATAACTGATTTCCGGTTTTTCGGCTTCTCCGGCCAATTCCGGTAAAAATACAGTAACTTTGCCTTCCTTATTTACTGCAAACGCCGGCGAAGGAATTTCATTTAACAGCATTTATAATCCCCCTGAGACAGATATTAACGACCGTTTTTCTTTAATGCGGAATGTATGTCAACCATTTTTTGCAAACGGCTGTCAAGAACGGAATGTTTTCTGACGTCATTTAGACGCGCCATCAAATTTGTTTTTTCAAAATCCTTATTTTCCTTTTGTTTTTCAGCCACATACAGATCAAGCGTCTGATTTGCGGCATCGATCAGAGGTTTTCTGTCCGACAAAGGCCCCTCTTTGTGACGCAGCTGATACAGCTGTTTTAACAAAGTCAGTTCCGTTTTTGTCGGCGGTTCAATCATTTCCAAAGCTTTGGAACAACGTTTCATATACGGTTCAATGCCGGCCGAGGTTATATTTTTCTGATCTTCCCAAGTGCCGCCATTTTTATCCAGATCCTGAGGATCCGGATCCCGTTCGGAATCATATCTGACATATTGTCTGTAAAACGAAGGCGTCTTGCCGCCACATA
>JAJXEL010000038.1:0-1854 GCA_021639925.1 Alphaproteobacteria bacterium
CGTGCCAGTGGCAAGAAAATAAAAAACAAATGCCCGTACGGCAGTACCCCGTGCGGCAGTACCCTGTGCGGCTAGCAGCCGTTCGGCTAGTACTCCACGGACTATCCGGGGTTTTTCTAAATACAAAAAAGAGCGCCTTTCAGCGCTCTTTTTCTTTTCCATAAACCTTAGCGGGTTTTCTGAGCCACTTTCTGCATGACTTGCGGGCTCATCTCACGACGATGGCCTTTCTTGCCGCCATGACCGCGGCCGCCCTTTCCGCCTTTCCCGCCTTTGGAATTTTTACGATCGTTCTTGGATACCAAAATCTTTTCGTATTCAATTTCCTTAACGTCTTCCCATTTCTTCGCAACAGGGTTAAACGCCTGCTTGATATAGCGGAAATCCGGATCCATAAAGTTGTCATTGTCGTCAATAACCGCTATGCGGCTGGCCTTTCCGATTGTCGGAGAAACCTGGACTTCACCTTTGGAAACAACCACTTTCTGAGCATTTGTAATATGTTCGACTTTCTGGCCTTTTCCTTTAAAGATTTCTTCGGTCGCCTGCGTCTGAATTTCATCGCCGTGAATACCGATGAACGTGCAGGGACGGCCTTTGGGCTGATTGGCGGCGGCCAGATCGGCAACCTTTTCCATATCGCCGGCGCGGCCGTGACCGGAAACATAATATGTTTCACCTTCGATAAACGGAGCGCCGCGTTCCGGAATCATCGTTTTCCAGCCCTGAGCGCGTAAAGCGCCCATCATTTCATCAACAATTACCTGATTGTTGCCGGACGGAATGACCGCCTGCTGGTTAACGCACAGGTTCGGGCAGCTTTTCGACGGGCGGATATTTCTGTTTTCACCGCGCGCCACACGAGCCATAGACGCCATTTCTTCACCCTGCGTCCCCGTAACCATATAAATACGTTCCTGCGGAGGAACAGATCTGGCTTCAGGCGATTTCGCGTCAATAATATTGACCTTTACGCCCGTGCGTTCATAGCAGGCTTTGCTCATGCTCATGTCGGATTTGTTCAGGCAGTTGTTGACCTGAACCAAAGAAGCGCCGTCCAGAATAAACGTGCGGGGTTTCGTTCCCGTTTCCTTGGCGTATTCGGCAACGGCGATAACGTCAGCCATCATCTGCTGGGCGGAACGGGCAATCGTGCCGACCATCATCTGCGCATTCGGATTATCATACAAAATTTTCTTAAAGCCTTTGGTTACCGCATCATAAGACGGGGTTACTTCCTTGGACGTCGTAGATGTGGAATCGCAGAAGCAAACGTCAACGCCTTTGGCAAAAACTTCGGCAATGCGCTTGTCTTCCCAGCCTTTGCCCAGTTCGGCCGGAGTCGTTTTAAAATCGCCCATGTCCATCAGGCGCGTGCCGTCCGGCGATTCAATAACGAAAGCAATCGCGCCGGGCGCGGAATGCGTTACGGGAACAGGTTCGACTTCGAATCCGTTGACCATGAATTTTTCACCGTCTTTGACGTCATGGAACTTCGGCATTTTATCCAACGGCAGCCCCTGTTTGGTCATTTCGGCAAACATGAACTGATGGGTAAATTTGTCGGCGTAAATGTTCAACGGCTTTTCGGGATTCATCTGAATGTGATGGATAATCCCGGCGATATGGTCGGCATGCGCGTGCGTCACCAGCAAATCGTCACATTCCAACGGCGCGATATAGTTATCTACGCCCGTTACGGCCTTATCGGAAAACTTCATACCGCAGTCGATCTGGATCGACTTTTTGCTTCCGTCTTCGGCAGTATAGGTGATCTTTTTCGCGTTACCGCCGATACCGTCCAAGTTATTACCGCCGAGAGATTCGAACTCTGTTCTTTTTTCAGCCATAACT
>JAJXEL010000038.1:1864-6006 GCA_021639925.1 Alphaproteobacteria bacterium
GCCATAACTGTACCTTTCTAATAAAAAATCTGATTAACCTTCGGGATAAGCGACATATACCCAGCGATTCCAAATCGCACCCAAAACCGTTTCATCGGGATCGGACGTATCATCAAAATCAGGCAGGGATTTTACCAGACGAATCAATTCTTCGTCCTTCATGTCGGTCAAAGCCTTGTCGGGATAAGCTTCATTCAACGCATCTGCGATATCGCAGTAATCTTTCCAACGTAATGCCATAACTTATTCTCCTTTATTTAAGACTTTATCCCTTTAAGTCTGTTAAAATCATATTACACCTATTTTTTTACCTTTTGCAAATACTTTTTCAAAAATTTTGCAAATTTTTTGACAAAAATAAAAAAATTGCGCAAAACCTCAAAAAATATTTAATTTCTACATGGTTACGGGGTATATTCGGTCAGAATATACCCCCAAAAACTTATCCTTTTTCGCAAATATTTGTTATAAAGCCTGAAAAACCGTCACATCGGCGGAATGTTCAGCAAAGCTATATATCCCGGCGGAATCCGCATCGTCGCATAACGGATATTCGCCGTTTCTATCTGGAATTTCGGCACGCCGAGAACATCGGCAGCCATAGAGAAAAATTCCTTTGCTTCAATCTCCCGGCGCTGGGCGTTCATTAAATATAAAACGCAGCCTTGTCCTTTTTGGGCAATGCCGCAGCGCGGACGCCCCTTGGGAATTTCAGCGTTATAAACAACGCCCGGCAGTTCGCCGTTCGACCGGTTCTGCATCGCGCCGACAACAAACCCCATGACACCGCCGCAGATGATAAAAATAAAAAACAACGGCAGCAGCACTTTCGTTTTTATAAATGCCGGCGGCAGCCCCAGATCGGAAGCCATATTATGTTCGTACGGGCTGGCTTCGAACAAAGGTTCTTCTTCGTTTTCAGCCGCAGGCTGTTCTTCGGGTTCCTCGGGTTCGTCAGGCGCCAGATCGTCGATAAAACCGTTTTCATCGACTTCGGGCTGTTGTTCCGCAGCCGGTTCCGATTCTGTTTGTTCCGATTCGGATTCTTCCCCCCACAATTCGTCAACGTCCGTTTCCCCGGCATCAGGAGCGGGAACGGGAACCGCGGGCAGCGCATCGGCAGCCGGAACAGCGGGAGGAACGGCAACGCCGGCAGGCGGCATTCCCATCGGCGGAACGCCCGCGGGACGCGGCGGCATTTTCATTCCCGCCGGCATCGGGTACCCCATCGGGCGCGGCGGCATTTTCATTCCCGCCGGTATTTTCATGCCGGGAGCAGGCATATGCGGCGGCATTCCCATCGGCGGAACGCCTGCCGGGCGCGGCGGGCCTCCCTGAACCGGTCCCTGCGGATAAGGCGGAGCCGGCGGATAAGGCGGGTGTTGTTGATCTGCCATCGTTTCCTCCCTTAATTAAATTCTTTGACCAGTTTGATAATGCTGGGCGTCAGAATTACGACTGTTTCATAACCGTTCAAAGAATCGCTGAACGACGCCGAAGGAATCCCGATCAGAACAATGTTGTCGCCCAGACGGCTTTTGGCCGTAAAAGCGGTAATTTCCCCCTGATCCGAATCCAGCGTCACAGCCGTATTCATGCGCCGTTCGCCATACAGTTCCGTCTGCGCCATAATCGACAGCTGGGCTTCGGGCATCGACATATATCCGCAGCGTCCGACGTCAAAGCGCGCGCGCCATTTGTTCGCAGCGATAAACATGCCTTCGGACACCTGCGTTACAGAACCGCGGGCGTTTAAAAAATTCCTCAGGCTTTTCGGATTGATGTCGTAATCCGTCACCAAAGCCCGGCCCATAACGCCTTTCAGCATAAATTTGATTCTGTCCGCGCCGAAAATGTCAACCAATTCCTGCCAGACGATTTCTTTGGTCGCTCCATAGGGTTTGACACGCAGCACCTGAACGTCAAAAACAATCAGCTTCGGTTCCGTATCAAACAGTTCAATCAGTTTTTTAACCTTATCTTCAATCTGCTTATCGCCTTTAAAGGAAATAACGCTTTCTTCCCAGTTAACAAGCAAATCGTGAATCCCCGCCCCGCGCAAAGAATCCAAAACGGCAATCATCACTTCGCGTTTGTCGGGAATATAAAAGTTCCAGTTGACTTCCCGGCTGATAATTAAAACCTTCTGCTGATCATTGTAACGGTAATACACGTCCGCGGCGTCGGCGATCATATTCATGACTTCGGACAGTTCGCCGGTGATGTTTTCGGCCGCCAGTTCGGGGAAAGGACCGCCTTCGGCGACGACTTTGATTTTCGCTTCGTTCAGCAGTTTATAAAAAACGCGTTCCGCCGTCTGGCCGTCAAAAGAAAAACCGGTGACTTCATAACGCGGCAAAGGATCACTTTTATCCGCCCGTTCCAATTTAAAGGCTTCCTGTTTAAACGGGATAACGGTCATAATATTCTGCTGCGTTTCATGTACCGTACAGCGCATCGGCGATTCAAGGCTGACCATTTCCGCCGACCGAGTCGTTTTCGGTTCCGTCGGCAAAGACGTCGGACGCACCATCTGCACCATCGGCCTGCCGGCGCGGATATCCCCCTGGCATGCGGCCAGGATCCCGGCTGCGCATAAAGCGGCGGCACAAAAAACAAATTTCTTTAATTGTTGAAAAAGCATCAGTCTGTTTACCCCATTTTAACCAGCCGGCATCGGCCGTTTAACCGGCATTTTCACCGGCTGAGCCGGCATTTTGGCCGGCATTTTCTGCGGCGCCTTTGCCATCGGCGCGGCCGCCTGCCCGGGCTGAGGCCGGACCGGCTGCGCCTGGACAGGTTCGCCCGCCGTATCGGGAGATTCAAAACCGTCGGGCGCCGGTCCGATTTCTTCTTCCACCTCGTTCGCGTCAGCCAGCGACCCCAGACGGTCTTTGATATCGTCCATAGATTCGTCGTCCGCCAGCATTTCCGGCGGCGCATTGTTTTCAAATTCCGTTTTAAATTCCATCAGCATTTTTTTCAATGCCGGTTCGCCGCCTTTATAACGTTCACGAACAATCCGGGCATACGGCGGCGTAATGATTTCCATACCGAACGTCAATATTTCGTCCAGCAAATCCAAAATATACCCGAAATACGGATATTGGCTGAGTTCCAGCCCGCCCAAATGAACGCACCGGGCGCTGGTCCGGGAAATTGTCTGGTCGTAATATGTTTTCAAACGCATAAAATGATCAAAATTCCATAATTGTTCGACTGTCAGCCCGTAATTTCCGGCAATAACGGAACTGCCCGACGCGGGGTTGGCCTCTGTTTGGGCCAGTTTGGTTTGCAGCCTGGCGATCAGATCTTGTCCGGCTTTGCCGAAAATCGACAGCCAGCGCTGCATTTCCGGCAGCTGCGCTTTAACCTGCGCCGCGTCAATCTGACGGCGGGGATCCAGCATACGAGAAACTTCCGCCCAGACAGATCCCGCCTTTTCATACGTCAGCGCCCGGTCAATATTCGTTTTAACCTGCGCCTGCATATTTTCCGGACAGTCGGTTAAAATACCGCCGATTTGTTCGCGCCATTTTTCGCCAAAAACGGACTGGGCAACCGAACGAACGCGCCCCAGCCCTTCCTGCGTATCCTGATACGCCAGAACAGCTTCAAACAGCGATGACAAAGCTTCGGGTATTTCTTTTTCAGCCATTTCCTTTTCCGCGTTTCCAGTCCTTATATTTTCATATATATTATGTTTTAGCCTAAAAAAGCAATATTATCCTTTGAAATAAGGATCATCGTTTTCCTTAATCAAAGAAACAACCACATTGTCCGGGGGAACAGACGGTTCCTTGTCATAATCCTGCGGACGGAAATGAACCGCCGCGCCGAAAATAAAAGGAACGGAAGAAACTAAAATTGCTTTAAACGGTTTTTCCGATGCGGAACCGTCCAAACGCAGCAAAGAGCGAACGTCCGGCGATTGAATTGAAACGGAGGGCGGCATTTCCGGCAAACCGGCTGCCGTATCTTTGTCTTCGCTGACAACAGCTTCTTCCTCTGCGGGCGTTTCCGTTTCTTCTTCAACGGCAGCGGCTTCTTCCTCTGCGGGCGTTTCCGCTTCTTCTTCAACGGCAGTAGCTTCTTCCTCTGCGGGCGTTTCCGTTTCTTCTTCAACGGCAGCGGCTTCTTCC
>JAJXEL010000038.1:6106-10215 GCA_021639925.1 Alphaproteobacteria bacterium
CATAATACGGCGTACCGTTCGCGTCTAAGTAATACGGATTGCCGTTCTCGTCCGTATAATAAGCGGAAGCGTCCTGAGTCTGATCCCCGACGGCGTTGGGATCGAAATACACCGCCTGCCCGTTTTCATCAACATAATAAGCTTGGCCGTTTTCATCGACATAATACGGGTTGCCGTTCGTGTCCAGATAATACGGATTGCCATTTTCATCAGTGTAATAATAAGCCCCGTAATTGCCGGCAGCGACATACCCGTACAATCCCTGGTCTTCCTGCGGGTAATCATAATAAGCCTGGTCGCCTTCATACCCTTCCGTATCCTGATAATTATAAACGTCTTCCTGCTGGTCAGATGCGGAATAATCGACTTCTTCACTGGACGCGTCCGCATAACCGTATCCCCAGTTGTCGTCCAGATCGTAACCGGCTTCGGCCGCAGCCTTCTGCGACAAAGAAAAGGCTTCGTCCAGATTGGCGTTCCAATCGGACAAATCCATTTTCGGCAGTTCGCGCGATTTCTTTTTGGGTTGGTTTTCTTCCTGAACCGGAGCTTCTATCGCCGCATCTTCATACCCCGACGTATACGGCGTATCGTAATATTCATGAACAGGCGGCTGGGTCGGCGGAATTCCCGCCCCGGCCGGAGGATTGTCCTGTGCCCAGGTATGAATAACCTCCTGTGTTTTTGACTGCTGCTTGGCCAGAGCCGTCGCCAAAGCAGAAGTCTGATCCATTTGTTTTTGGCTTAACAACTCAACCGTTTCCGACAAAGACGTATTCTGCTGCTGCGCCATTGCTTCGGCCACGACGCGCGCCTGTTCCGCCAAAGCGTCTGTTTGAACGCTGCTCTGAGATTCTGCCACGGCTTCGGCCACGACGCGGGCCTGTTCCGCCAAAACGTCACGCTGGACATTCGCCTGAGTTTCCGCAACGACGCGCGCCTGTTCCGCCAGTACTTCTTTTTGAACGGCGCCCTGAGATTCTGCCACGGCTTCGGCCACGACGCGGGCCTGTTCCGCCAAAACGTCACGCTGGACATTCGCCTGAGTTTCCGCGACAACACGGGCCTGTTCCGCCAGTACTTCTTTTTGAACGGCGCCTTGAGATTCCGCCACGGCTTCGGCCACGACGCGGGCCTGAGTCGCCAAAGCTTCCGCCTGTACGCTGGCCTGAGATTCCGACATCGCTTCGGCAACAACGCGGGCCTGTTCCGCCAACACGTCGCGTTGAATGTTCGCCTGAGATTCCGCCACGGCTTCGGCCACGACACGCGCCTGAGTCGCCAAAGCTTCTACCTGTAAAGCATTTTGCGATTCCGACATCGCCGTCGCGATCGCCTTGGCTTGGGCGGTAATTGTTTCGGACTGCGTCGCCGTCTGCGCCCGGATCATCGCCTGCGCGACCGCCTGAGCCTGGGACGCCAGCGTTTCATTACGGATCGCCTTTTGAGCATTCGACAAAGCCAAAGCGATTTCCTGCGTCTGCTTTGAAAAAGCTTCCGCCATCAAAGTAGCCTGGAAACGCTGGGATTCTTCCTGGCGGTGCATCAACTGGCCCATTGTTTCCGTTAAAACGGTACTTTGCGTCTGCGCCACCACATCGGCAATCATTTTCGCCTGTTCCGCCGCAGACATGCCCATGCCGCCGCCCATCATCGGATTGGCGGACGCCGCTTCGATCATGGCCTTTTTCTGCATTTCCAGAATTTCTTTTTGCGCTTCGACCTGCGCCTGCGCCATGGCTTTTGCCTGCGCGGCAATGATTTCGGATTGGGACAGCGCCGCCGCCGTATTGTTGTTTTCTATGACTATTTGAGGCGTCTGCGCGGCCGGTAAAGCCCCGCCCTTTTGAATGGAAGCAAACAAAGACGCCAGCGTTTCATTGGCGTGTTTTTGGGAATCGGCAATCGCTTTGGCAATCAGGCTGCCCTGAACTTCCGCCGCGTTCTGCTGTGATTTGGCAAAGGCTTCGGCCATCGCCCGCGCTGTCATTTCCTGGCTTTGCGAAAAAATCTTGGCCATCGTTTCCGACTGCGTCTTTGCCTGCAGTTCGGCCGATTTAACCTGCGCCTCCGTCAAAGCGGAAACTAAAGCGTCCAGCCCCTTCGCCCCCGTTTCCGATAATTGTTCCAGCCCCCCCTGCACAACATTGCCCGCCTGCTGCGCCTGCGCATATTGCGAACGCAGCTTTTCGTGAACACTTTCGACCTCCGATAAAGTTTCAGTTTCCCCCAACCCGGCAGAAAGCTGGGAATAATCTTCCTTTGCTTTTTTCAAAGACTGCGCCAGTTCCGCGGCTTCCTCGCGGCGGGCGGGATCCTGCCGGGCTTCGGACAAAGTCTTGGCCAGCATTTCCATATTGCGCCGCGATTCTTCCTGCGCCTGCTGCATAACGGCCATCTGGTTTTGATTCATTTTTTCCTGCGCGGAAGACAAAGCGTCGGCGATTGCCTTTGCTTTTGCCTTTTCTTCCCGGGAAACAAAAACGTCGTCATCTTCCTCGGAAACATAATCGTCCCCGTATTTCTGATGTTCCAGGTATTCCAGATAATCGCGAACGTCGCGCCCGCCCGGTATGTCCGTCAGTGTTGAACGCGCGTCTGAATCAATTTCCAACAGCATGTCGTTATAACGCGTTACCAGATCTTCGCGCAAAACATGCAGTTGTCTGTAAACATTAATAAAACGCTGAGCCGTTACATACGGATCTTCTTCCCCGTCTGCCGCCGCTGCGCCGGGAAACTTCGGCTTCCATTTTTTCATATCCTTTTTCGGCGGGCTCATCTTTTCTCCAAACAGGCACGGCTATATATCCCCGCAAACCAGGGATATTCAGCATAATACTACGACGCCGCAGATTAACATATCTTTAATCTGCGGCGTTTTTTTATTTTCCGTCCGTTTTTTACGGTAAATGAATTTGAACAACCCGGTGCAAAGCCGACGCTTTATCTTCGGGAATTTCAATTTTTTCTTCGGGATTCCATAAAACGCCGAATAATCTGCCGTCAATATCTTCCCTGACGCTGATCAAACGAGCTTCCGTTTCATTAATGTACATTACGGCAATGTCCCCCAACCCGACCATTTTCGTCGGATCAACGATCAATACCGAACGCGCCGGCAATAAATTCCCCAAACGGCGGGTACATAAAGAAACAGCGTAAGACGACATCGGATTAACCGCGCCGGCAGAACACGTCACTGTCCCCAAAGCAGCCTGGCGGTCAATAATGACCGTACCGTTTTCGCCGGCCTGGCCGTAAACCTGCAAAACAACCTCCGGACGTTCCTGTCTGACGCCGGCAGCCTTTGACACGGGCAATTCCGGATACCCGGTCTTGACGCCGGAAATCGTACGGTAACGCGCATCGTTTCTTTGAATAAATTCTTCCAACGCCCCGGCTTTGTCCAAATCATAAATCTGTTTTTGCAGTTCGTCGTTGGTATACCCCAACGCCCGGGCAATTCTGGAAATTTCATCTTCGGAAACTTCACGCTGCCCCATTTCAATACGATGATAAACGGATAACGTTAATTCGGAACCGTCCGCAACGTCCGCCAGCGTCAGATTTTTCTGACCGCGGATATAACGCAGCCCGGCGCCCAGCATTTTCAAACCGCCGCGTTCATTAACGCGGTTGCGCCGTTCCTGTTCGCGCCGCCAGGCCTGAACGACGTCCGGCTGGGAACTGGCTTCATTGACAAAAATTTCCTGCAGCGGGCAATCCAAAAATTCTGCGATACGAACCAATTGTTCCTGATCTATGCGTCTGTAGCCTTTTTCAATTTTGCTGACCGCAGAAAGACTGACACCCAAAAAATCAGCCAGTTCCTGCATTGAACGGCCGCGCACACGACGATACATACGAATCTGATTCGGAAAGATAATCTCTTCCATTCACAAAGCCCCTTAATCTGTAATCAAAGGCCGAAACACCCCAGCCCTTCTTTTTATAACTGGTTTGAAAAAAAATTACAACACCCGGGTGCGCAAAAAACCGTATTTCTAAAAAAAACTCCGTTTAAAACGGAGTTTTTTCTTACAACAGAGAAATCAGCTTTGCCCCCGGCTAAACGCGCCTTCAGCTTTTGAAACATTATTCTTAAC
>JAJXEL010000038.1:10225-15041 GCA_021639925.1 Alphaproteobacteria bacterium
CGTTGGATTTTTTGGATTTTCTTACGCATTTCTCTGACTTTGTCTATTTTCTTCTTAACCTTTTCAATTTTATCCACCCCGTCGGCCAGATGTTTGGCAACTTTCAGCACGTACAGACATGACGTCGCCCCGAAGGAAATAATGGTAATAATCGCCAGAATAACGTCCATGATAAAGAAAATCGTTCCGCGGATAGCGCGAATCCCGCAACTTTCCGGAAACTCCTGAGAACCGATAAACTTTCCTGACAGCTTGTCCGCAATCGGAGCAACGTACAACCCCCAGACAGCCACACACATTACAATGAACAGACGGCTTAACCCGTCATTGTCAAACATCATATCCCATGCTTCGACATATGCGCTGGCTTCCATTTTTTCCTGGAAATCCTGCAAAAGCGTACTGTCCCCGGCGACCCAGGCAGATTCGACCATCATGACGGTCATGCACACGATAATTCCCGTGATTGCGAACACCATGCAGGAATGCAGGAAAATTTCCCATGCCGTTTTGGCAAACTGCGTTGTAATCGGAAAAATCCAAGCGGCAATAAACAGCGGTAACATACCGACTGTCAGCCCGATGCGGAAAATAACGTCCAGCATGGCAATCGGAAACAGAAAAGAAATAATCCAGAAAAGACACCCCAGCCACATACCGACCAGCCACATAATCGGATTGGGAATAAAAAATTTAGGAATCGGCACTAACGGAATATCGACTTCGAGCCAGAAAAAAGCGCCGCAGCGAAGCCCTTGCGCGATTGATTGGCTGCGCGCCATGCCGGAAGCGATTTTTTTAATCATACATTCCAAAGAACTGCGCACGCCGGGCCCCATCGGAGCAAGTTTCGAACCGCCGTCCGCGGCAATCGCGGGGCAGCTGACAGAATTTTGTCCCGCAGCGTCAAGAATGTCCGAAGCCAAATTTGCCGCATCTGTCAAAACCGGATTAACGATATATTCAAACGCCAGCGCAGCCCCGCCTTTTAAAAAGCAGACCCCTATCCCGGTTTTGACCATCATTCCGCCTAATTTCGTCAAAAACCCCATTAAATCGGGAGCATCGCCGACATCGCTGAAATAAATCAAAGTATTAAAGGCAAGATATAATCCGACAAATACGCCGATAATGCTGATAACCGGCCCGGATAATGCGTTGTTGATTTCCCCTGCCACTTTATTGGCCGCATCAAAGAAAAGCAAAAAAATCTGACAGCTCCAGCAATGTTCCTGATCAGAATAATCTTTGATGTTTTCATCCCATGAATCGCAGAAATCTTTCATTTCCATATCGCCTATTCCGATGGCGCAGGCAGGATTGGACGAGGCATATACGAACATACCGCAAAACAGCAGCAGTCCCACCAATAATCGTTTTAACGTAACATGTTTCGTCATATGCCAAAACCTTTCTTTATAACCATGAAGACTCGTCGTCTTCTTTTTCTTTCTGTTTCTTTTTTCTTTTTTCCGCAGAAACAGATACAATGACAGCCGTAATCAATAAAAGACCGATCGCCCCCAATACCGTATGTAAAAAAGATGCCGATTGAAAAATCCTTCTTACACCATCTGTCTGGAAAAGAACCAAAATCCCCCCCAAAACGATATATTGCTGCCATTTAGCCATACAAAGCTAATCCTTTAATCCACCAAATCCCCTTTATAGCCATCGCCGGCCGTGTTACTTTTTTCATGATCATGCCGGTCAACCGACTGATCCAGCGGACCGCTGTTCCAATCCTGCGCCACGCCTTTAGCCCAGTTCCTTAATCCGGATTTACCTATAGCGTTATAAGACTGCGTCGTATGCATTTTCCCGTCTTTTCCTTTTGCCATATGACCGCGATCCTGCAGATGTTCATTGGCTGCGCTCAGCTGTTTCTTTTCTTTATCCGATAAATTTTCTCCTCTTTTTTGTTTTTCCTCCAATCGTTCTTTTGTATTTTTAGCCATTTTATCAGCTTTTCTCAAACCGCGGTTAACGCCAAATTTGGCGGCCTTCACCCCGGTTTTCGCTATGCCTTTTACACCACCGTAAGTCCCCTGCGCCGTTTTTCCCAATCCGCCGACGCCGCCAGAAAACATTCCCATTAAATCCAAAATAACGTCCGCGAAATAAATCAGGAAAAGAATAACAAAAATCAGCCCCGTAATTCCCGGCCCATATATTACCTGTTCAAATTGACTCGGATCATCAAGAAAATATAACGGATTGCGGACATACGGAATAAATTCGTCAATATATTTATGAATCACCTGGACGGTAACGGCGGTAAACACGCACATTCCCACAACCGCCAGCCCGATTTCGACCAAAATCTTTCCCCCTTGGGCGGCAAAATCACGTGTAGCTTTAAAACAAAAGCCAACGACCATTAAAGGCAGCATTGCAACCAAAATACAGTACCTGAAAACGCAATCCAGCAACAGCACAGGGAAATAAACCATCATAAATATCGAAACGCAATAAATCCCCGCCCCGACCATTATGACGAATATAGTCGGACCGGCAATTATTGAAAGATACGAGATTCCGACTGTCACATTTAATTTTTCCTGCAGGGCCGCAACCAAACAAAGCATTCCGGATTCAGAGGTTCCCCCCGGCGAACAGGGCAAATCCGCCCCCGAAGCGTTGATAATCATCAAACCCGTATCAACAAAACCGGAAAAAATCGGATCTACGAATCCTCCGAAAACAAGTGATGCCGAACCGGCTTTCATATCGTTCAGCAATGCGGCGACCAAAGTTGCCATAAAAGCCTGGACTGCCAATCCTTTCCAGAATGCCGCCACATCCGGTTCCTGCAAAGAGCTGACATACTTTAAAATATAAAGCGCCAGCCATAATCCGAAACAAACCGCTAACAGACCAACTGCACTGCCCGCGACAGAGGCCATAATAGATGATGACATGCTGTTCACCACTCTGAACGCCAATTCAAACAGAGAACAGGTCCAACAATTCATCGTTTCTTTTTCTGCGGCGACAGCTTCATCTCCCTGCGAACCACCTTCAATCATGCTGCAGCCGGACAAACAGGTCAAACAGAAAACAAAAGCCAGCACACACATAATTCGTGTGATATGAACTTTTTTAAAAAATGTCAGTCCGCCTTTTAACATTTGCCTGTTCCTAACTTAACATTTCCGTTTACCGCAGGGATCCCCTTTTACGTCCGAAAACCCGACTGAAATCCCACCATTTAAAAGATCGCCCGTTCTATGTCGGTTTCTGTCCGACAGATTTTAATGTCTGCAATTCGGAATCGGTACGTTCGGCATAAGTAGAACCATAGTTTTTGCCCGCGCGGCCGAGTGTGGCAATACGCATCGCCGTTCTGGCTTTGCCGTTTTCCAGCAGCTTGGCCATCGCTTCGCCATTTTCTTTCCCGTCTTTGGTCAAGGCGCCGACACGCTGGCTTTGCAAACGTTTTTTCGCTTTTTCAAGTTTTCTCTGCTGTTTCGGAGTCGGGTTATAAGCCGGACCGCCATTAGCCGCAGCTTCACGCGCGCGCTGATCCTTTTCATATGTACGCGCAGCGCTGCGATCCCGGTGTTTTTGAACACGGTCTTTGGCCGCGCCGGCAACTTTTATACCATCAACGACAGATCTTTGCGCAATCTTTCCCGCCCCTTTAAAGGCCTGGAACGCGGTATCGTCAGAGAAAGAAGCGCCTGCAAAAAAGCCTGCCAACTGACCGCCGGTTTTCAGCAGCAGCAAACCATATACGACACAAACCAGATAAACCCACAGGCTGTTTGTTTCAGGAACATTTTGGCTTGCGCAGGGATCTGATCCGCCTATGCTGCCCCAACGGAAAATACACACCATTCGCGTTTTACTGGCCGGATTGTCTTCCATCTCGTCCAGCCCCGACCCGCTGGTCAACAGTTTAACAGCGATCAGCATGGTCAGCCTGATCATCATAAAGGTAAAAGCAATGTTTAACAAAGCAGACCAGCCTTTGCCGGCAAAACCGCGCGTCGCGGGGAAAACCCAGGCGACAATGAACAGCGGGCACAACGCGGCCACAACCCCCAGACGGAAGCACGCGTCAATCAGGAAGAACGGAAACGCGAACATAAAAAGTTGCGCCCCGGCCCAGATAGCGCACCCTGACGCCCAAACTTTCGGATCCTGGAATATACCCAAATCAATTCCAATCACGCTTACCTTATGAATCTTTCCGAGACATTGCAGGAAATTCGCCCGGGCAATAACCTTGGCAATAGAATCGTGAATAGAATTCGCCATTTGTTTCAAAGCTGCAGCGACAGAGTCTAATCCGCCGCCGCTCATCTGAATATCCAGCCCCTGGGCAGACGCGCCGGTGGCGGCCTGCAGATCACTTGACGCAACAAACCCCGCGCCGGCCTGGACGACTGAAGCAATAAAGTATTCGAAAAAAAAGTCCCGGTGATTTAAAAGCCAGCTGGCGATACCGAGTTTAATCATCATCCCGCCGACCTTGGTCAAATTATCCATCGGATCAGATTCCGTCATGCTGCCGACAACTTTTAAAGTAAATAAGGCCAGCCACAATGCCAAACCGATCAACAGCAGTTTATCGGCGCCGCCTTTTACGGAATCAAAAACCTTGTTACCGACCTGAACGGAAGCATTTAAAACGGAATCCAACGGCTTTTCCCACCATTTGCCGTCAATGGCTTCCGCATCATATGTCGCCAGACTGCACTTCTGGCCGTTCGGCCCTTTGTCGTCCGGGGTAAACGCTATCGTTTCCAGCCCCGCCCAGGAAGGAGTCGACGGCGTAACAATCAGACAAGATGCGATTAAAAGCATATGC
>JAJXEL010000189.1 GCA_021639925.1 Alphaproteobacteria bacterium
GGCAGGTATAGCGCCGATGAAAAAGCCTTTTCATCAATTTGATCCGGCGCGATTTTGCCGTTTTGAACGTCCCGGGCCAAACGCCTTGCCGCATCGGTAATTTCTTCGCGTCCGCCATAGCTTAACGCCAGAATTAAATGCATTTTTTCCTGTTCCGGCGGCAGATTTTCCTTTTCCAGCCCGGCGATCATCTGCTGCGTTTCCGCCGGCAGCATATCTGTCCGTCCCAAAAACGAAAAGTTAATGCCCTTTTCCCGAAACGGCCGGCTTTCCTTGTGCAAATATTCGTTGAGCATGGAAAACAAAGCGTCGATTTCATCTTTCGGCCTGTTCCAGTTTTCCGAAGAAAAACAAAACAGCGTCAGATACCGTATTCCGGCAGACAAACAGGTTTCAGCCAGCTTTTCAACAACTTTCGCGCCTTCACGATGACCGGCCGTGCGCGGCAAAGATCTTTTTTTCGCCCAGCGGCCGTTGCCGTCCATAATAACGGCAACATGGACAGGCAGAGTATTTTTTTCGTTCATCAAACCTGTTTGATTTCCTGTTCTTTGGCTTTCAACATTTCGTCCATCGCCTTGATCGTCGTATCGGTCAGATTTTGAATTTCCGTTTCATACTTTTTCTGTTCGTCTTCGGAAATATCGCCGTCTTTTTGCATTTTTTTCACGGCGTCCATAGCGTCGCGGCGGATATTGCGGACGGCGACGCGCGCCTGTTCCGTATATTTAGCGGCAACTTTTGTCAATTCAATACGGCGTTCTTCGTTCAAAGGCGGAATGGGAATACGGATCAGCTGTCCGTCGTTCATCGGATTTAATCCCAGTTCGGACGATCTGATCGCTTTTTCAACGGATTTAACCAAAGACCTGTCCCATACCTGGACAGACAGCATACGCGATTCGGGCACGCTGACCGTCCCGACCTGAGCCAAAGGCGTCATGGCGCCGTACGCTTCGACCATTATCCCGTCCAGCAAAGCCGTTGAAGCGCGGCCCGTCCGCAGACCGGAAAAATCTTTTTTCAACGAATCCATGGTCTTGTCCATACGGGTGCGGGTATCCTGCCGTATTTCGTCATAAGTAGCAAAATCTGCCATTTTTATCCTCCTATTCAGCGTTGGTAATGACCGTAAAAGCGCCTTCGCCGGCTAAAGCGCGATACAGGGCTTTTTCCCCGTGCATCGAAAAGACAACGATAGAAATATTATTGTCCCGGGCCAAAGCGATTGCCGATGCGTCCATCACCTTTAAATTTTTAACTAATACTTCATCATAGCTGACTTTTTCAAACCGTACAGCGTTTTTATCTTTTTTCGGATCCGCGGAATAAACGCCGTCGACCTGCGTTGCTTTAAAAATCGCTTCGCAGCCCATTTCGGCGGCGCGCAAAGCGGCTCCGGTGTCCGTCGTAAAGAACGGATTCCCCGTCCCCGCCGCAAAAATGATAACGCTGCCTTCTTCCAGTTTCTTTTTAACGCGCGGCTGAACATAGGGTTCGCATATTGTCGGCATCATCACGCCGGAAACGACGCGCGCCGGCACCCCTGCCCGCTGCAAAGCGTCCTGCATGGCCAAAGAATTGATTACTGTCGCCAGCATGCCCATATGATCCGCCCTGACGCGGTCCATTCCGCCGGCAGCGCCGGACAAGCCGCGGAAAATATTCCCCCCGCCGATTACCAAAGCGATCTGAACCCCGGCGTCATGCGCCAGCTTGATTTCGCCGGCAATTTCATTGAGCATGTTTTCGTCCAGCCCGAAGCTTTTGCTTCCCATCAGCCCTTCGCCGGACAACTTTAGCAAAATCCGTTTGTATTTCATTACCCGTCACTTTTCTTTGTTGATACAAAAACGGCGGGAAACAAAATATCCCGCCGTTTCATCAGATTGATTACTTCGTACCGGCCGCGGCAGCGACTTCCGCAGCGAAATCTTCCTGTTTTTTCTCAATGCCTTCGCCCAGGGCAAACCGGACAAACGCCTTTAATTCAACAGGAGCGCCGACTTCTTTGGCCGCTTCGGCGACAACGTCTTTGATTTTCTTTTTGTCGTCCATAATGAAAAACTGCTCATTTAAAACAATTTCTTCATGGAACTTGCGAATACGCCCGACCAGCATTTTTTCAATGACTTCAGCCGGCTTCGTTTTGCCTGTTTTAGCCTGTTCTTCTTTGATCTGGTCTTCAACGACTTTCTTTTCGCGTTCTTCCATATCGGCGGGAACATCGGCGATATTCAGGCAGACCGGCGCGGCAGCGGCAACATGCATCGCCAGATTTTTGGCCAGTTTTTCCAAAGCCGCCTTATCCCCCGCGGATTCCAAAGCAATCAACGTTCCGATTTTTCCCAGACCGTCGGCAATCGAACTGTGCATGTAACCGACGACGATACCGTCGTTAACGGACACTTTCGCGCTGCGGCGCAGATTCATGTTTTCGCCGATTTTGGCGATCAAATCGGTCAACGCGCCCTGAACGTCTTTACCGTCGGCAAACGGCATCGTTTTCAACGTTTCGACATTGCCGTCGCCTTTTAAGGCAATTTCAGCAGTCTTGGCAACAAAATCCTGAAACAGATCATTTTTGGAAACAAAGTCCGTTTCGGAATTAATTTCGACAACAACGCCGTCTTTACCGTCGGTTTTCATGGCGACCAGACCCTGAGAGGCAACGCGGCCCGCTTTTTTCGCAGCGGAAGCCAGTCCTTTTTTACGCAGCCAGTCGACGGCCTTTTCGACGTCGCCGGCGGCTTCGGACAAAGCCTTTTTGCAATCCATCATGCCTGCGCCCGTTTTTTCACGCAGTTCTTTAACAACAGCGGCTGTAATTTCGGCCATTTGTTTTTCCTTTCTGAATAATTCTTAAC
>JAJXEL010000039.1:0-9964 GCA_021639925.1 Alphaproteobacteria bacterium
GTCGAAATATCAATCATTATAATTCCCGAACCTCCGACACCCCTTGTATTTTAGGCAAGGCCGACAAAATATCAGCCGTTAAAGCATACGTTTTTTCACAAACGATTTCCACTTCCCATTTATCGGCCAAAGCCACAAACAGCACACGGCTGCGTCCGGGACGCAAACCGGCGACCAGCTGTTTCAGCGGTTCTACGGCTTCGGCCCGGTCGATAACAATCATAATGCCGCCGGCCGTTTGGGATATAACGTCGTCCAAAATTTCGGCATGCTGTAAAATCATGCGCGGATCATCGCTGCCTTCTTCTTTTTCGGCATTAACCGTAATCAGCAGCGGCCGGTCAGACTTTAAAATGTCTCTGTAATGGCTTAGGCCTTCCGAAAAAACGGTAAATTCAAAACTGCCCGACGTATCGGAGGCGGAAACAAATGCGTATTTTGACCCTTTTTTGCTCATGCGTTCGCGCACGGACGTTATCGTTACGGCCATTTTCGCGCGCAAAGACCCCGCCTTTGCCACCCCGCGTGCCGTTTCGACATATGTCATCGTACGCAGGCGTTCCAGGCTTTTTCCGTAACGGTCCAGCGGGTGGGCGGACAAATAAAACCCGATAACGGAAGATTCCATTTTTAATTTTTCATCCGGCGTCCAGGGCGGTGCAGGGGTCAAAGGTATGGTTTCTTGCGCCGCTGCCTGGCCGAACAAGTTAATCTGCGCGCTGTTTTTTTCTTCGCCGGCAGCACGGGCATGCTTCATCAGCAAGTCCAGGTTGGCATGCAGCAGCCCCCGGTTTTTTTCCAAACAGTCAAAAGTGCCCGCTTTAATCCACGTTTCAAGGCTTTTTTTATCAAGATTGGAAGAATCCATGCGCCGGATAAAATCGGTCATGGATTTAAAAGGACCGTTTTTGCCGCGTTCGGCAACGACAGCCCTCGCCGGCGCTTCCCCCGACCCTTTAACCGCCATCAAAGCATAACGGACAGCGCCGTCTTCAACGGCAAAAGGCACATATGAATGATTGATATCCGGCGGCAGCAAAGCGATTCCCAAACGCCCCAGTTCTTTTTTATACAAAGCCAGCTTGTCCGTATTCTGCATATCGTATGTCATCGTCGCAGCCATAAATTCAACGGGATAATGCGCTTTTAAATATGCCGTCTGATAAGCAATCAAAGCATAAGCCGCCGCATGCGATTTATTAAACCCGTATTCGGCGAATTTTGCCATACGGGCAAAAATACTTTTGGCTTTGGCAGGATCAATGCCGTTTTTGGTCGCGCCTTCGATAAAAATGGCTTCCTGCAATTCCATTTCTTCTTTTTTCTTTTTTCCCATGGCGCGGCGCAGCAGATCGGCGGCCCCAAGCGTATATCCCGCCATTTTCTGCGCGATCTGCATTACCTGTTCCTGATAAATCATGATGCCGTAGGTTTCTTTTAAAATCCCTTCCAGCATCGGGTGCATGTAATCAGGCTGTTCTTTGCCGTGTTTGCGGGCAATATAACTGGGAATGTTATCCATCGGCCCCGGACGGTACAAAGACACCAAAGCGATCAGGTCTTCCAAAGAGTCCGGCTGCATATCGCGCAGCGTCTTGCGCATGCCGCCGCTTTCCAGCTGGAACACCCCGTCCGTTTCAGCCTGGTGCAGCAATTCATACGTTTCCCTGTCGTCCAGCGATATTTCCGAAATGTTCAGATCAATACCGCGTTTTTTCACCATTTTGACCGCTTCGGCAATAACGGTCAGCGTTTTTAACCCTAAAAAGTCAAACTTGACCAGCCCCGTGGATTCAACGAACTTCATGTTGTACTGCGTCACGGGCAGATCCGAATCGGCGCTGAGATCGCGGTAAACCGGCACAATCTGATTCAGCGGTTTTTGCCCGACGACAACGCCGGCCGCGTGCGTCGAAGCGTTTCTGTAAAGCCCTTCAAGCTTTACGGCGATATCCAGCAGCTGTTCGACGCGCGTATCGCCTTTGCGCTGTTTGTCGAATTCCGGTTCGACGGAAAAAGCTTCCGCCAGCGTCGTACCCGGTTTTGCCGGCACAAGACGCGCCAGCTTGTCGGCAACGAAATCCATCTGTAAAACGCGGCCGACATCGCGGATAACGGCTTTGGCCTGCAATTTACCGAACGTAATAATCTGCGCGACGCGTTCATGTCCGTATTTTTCACGCACATAATCAATCGTTTCCCCGCGCCTGTCCTGGCAAAAGTCAACGTCAAAGTCGGGCATGTTAACGCGTTCGGGGTTTAAAAACCGTTCAAACAGCAAATGAAAGCGGATCGGATCCAAATCCGTAATCGTCAAAGACCAGGCCACGACCGACCCCGCCCCGGAACCGCGCCCCGGGCCGACCGGAATACCGTGCGCCTTCGACCATTGGATAAAGTCGGAAACGATCAGGAAGTAACCGGGGAAATCCATTTGAATAATCACGCCCAGTTCGTATTCCAGCCGCTGGGTATATTGTTCGCGCAAAGTATTTTTTTCTTCTTCGCTCATGCCTTCTTTGAACACATGGACGGCCAGACGTTTTTCCAGCCCGGCGCGCGCGCGTTCCTGCAGCACTTCGGCCTCTGTTTTGTCGCCGCAGTCGGGATAACGCGGCAAAGCCGGCGGCTGTTTTTCAACCATAAACCCGCAGCGTTTGGCGATCGCCACCGTATTTTCAACGGCTTCGGGCAAATCGTCAAAAAGCTTTTTCATTTCCTCCGGCGATTTAAAATAATGTTCCGGCGTCAGGCGGCGGCGTTCATTGACAATGACGTGCGTTTTTTCTTTGATGCAGATCAGCGCGTCATGCGCTTCAAACATATCCGGACCGGTAAAAAACACTTCGTTTGTCGCGACCAAAGGCACATCGCGCTTATAAGCCATTTCCAAAAACACCGGTTCCGTCTGATTTTCTTCCGCCGTGCCGTGGCGCTGGATTTCCATATACAGGCGTTTGGGAAATATTTCGATCAGGCGTTTTAAAACTTCTTCGGCCTTTTCGGGCTTGCCGGCCAAAATCATGCGTCCGACGGCGCCTTTTGCCCCGCCGGTCAGACAAATCAGGCCGTCCGAATACTTTTTTAAGGTTTCATAAGAAACATGAGGCTTTTCATCATTCGGCGTAAACATATAAGACTGTTCGGACAGCATACGCAGATGAGCGTACCCCTGTTCGTTTTGAACCAGCAAAACAATGTCGTCAATGCCCGCGTCAGGGTCTTTGGCCGAAAAACGCTTTTCTTCAATTCCCAAATCAACGGCCAGCTGAATGCCGATAATCGGCTGTATCCCATGCGCCGCGCATTCCGTTGACATTTCAAACGCCCCGAACAGGTTGTTCGTATCCGTCATGGCAACGGCGGGCATACGGTATTTTTCGCACAGATCAATCAGTTTTTTGATTTTAACGGCGCCTTCCAGCAAAGAATACGCCGTATGCACGCGTAAATGCACAAAATCAGCGATCGGAACTGCCGATAAAACCGTTTCCTGAACCATTGTTATACTTCAATAAAGCGTTGTTTAAAAGCGATGCGCCCGCTCATGCCCAGCGTATCCAGTTCTTCCAGCCGGCCGTCGCGCAACGTGATTTTACGGTCCATACGGTCGGCCAGTTCGGGATTGTGCGTCGCGATCAACGCTGACAACCCCGTTTCGCGCACAACGTCCACCAATACGCCGAAAACGGATTCCGACGTCATCGGATCCAGATTTCCCGTCGGTTCGTCGGCCAGCAGCATATGCGGTTTGTTTGCCAAAGCGCGCGCAATCGCAACACGCTGGGCTTCGCCGCCGGACAACTGCGCCGGACGATGCTTCATGCGGTCGGCCAGTTTCATCTTTTTCAACAGAAAACCGGCATAATCCGCCGCTTCCTTTTTCTTTTTTCCGGCAATCATCTGCGGGATCATTACGTTTTCCAACGCGGTAAATTCCGGCTGCAAATTATGATTTTGATACACAAAACCCAAATATTCCCGGCGCATTTTTGTGCGCGTGTCGTCGTCCATGTCGGAACTGGGCGCGCCGCTTAAAAACACTTCGCCTTCGTCGGGGGCTTCCAGCAATCCGGTCACATGCAGCAACGTCGATTTCCCCGCGCCCGAAGGTCCGACCAAAGCGACCATTTCCCCCTGGGAAACCGTTAAATCAATCCCGCGCAGAACGTCAATAATCGTTTTTCCCTGTACGTAATGGCGGCGGACGCCTTTCAACACCAAAACCGGCACCGAGGATTGATTAACGGCCATTTCATGTTTGTCATTCATAGCGCAAAGCCTCCACAGGATCTAATCTGGCCGCCCGCCAGGACGGATAAAGCGTCGCGGCGAACGAAAGGAACAAAGCCATAACCACGACGGCGGCGACTTCCACCGGATCGACTTCGGCCGGCAGCTGCGTCAGGAAATAAATTTCCGCGGCGAACAAATCCGTTCCGGCCAGGCGTTCCAAAAAACGGCGGATTGATTCGATATTGTCGCAAAACAGCAATCCGAATAACACGCCGAACAAAGTCCCGAAAAATCCGATTGACGCGCCGCTCATAAAAAAGATGCGCATCACCATTCCCCGCGTCGCCCCCATCGTGCGTAAAACGGCGATATCCCGGCCTTTGTCCTTGACCAACATAATCAAGCCGGAAATCATGTTAAACGACGCGACCAGAATAATCAGCGTCAGAATTAAAAACATAACGTTGCGTTCCACCTGAATGGCGTTAAAAAACGCGGCGTTTGACCGCTGCCAGTCATAAATGCGCACTTGCGGCCCCAGACGGGCGGTCATTTGCGGCTGGACGGAAGAAACCAGATCATGGCTGTTTAAAAAAACTTCCAGATTAGTGACGGTATTATCCATATTGAAGAATTTCTGCGCTTCTTCAATCGGCATAAAAATAAACGCCGAATCATATTCATACATGCCGACGGAAAAAGTCCCCCCGACCGTATAAGAACGCATACGCGGCACGGAACCGAAAGCGGTTACCGTCCCTTTCGGCGAAATCAGCGTAATTTCTTCGCCGACATAAACGCCCAGTTTTTGCGCCAGCCGGTCGCCGATCACAACCGTGTCCGGATCGGAAAAAGACGCGGCGCTGCCCCCGACAATACTGTCGGCCAGGACGGGCCTTTTGGCAAAATCCTGCGGCCGCACGCCGCGGACAATCGCGCCCTGAGCGCTGCGCACGGAACTGACCATCACCTGCCCTTCGATCAAAGGCATCACCATATCGACGCCTTTGACCGCCGCGGCCCGCCCGGCCAGAGCTTCGTAATCATTCAAAACGGTGCCGTGCGCGGCATAAACGCCCAGATGCCCGTTTAACCCCAGCACGCGGGAAAGAAGTTCCTGCCTGAACCCGTTCATAACGGCCATGACAATAATCAGCGTCGCCACGCCCAGCACGATTCCCAAAAAGGAAAAAGCAGCAATAACGGATACGAATCCTTCTTTGCGCCGCGCCCGCAAATAGCGAAAAGCCACCATGCGTTCAAAAGCAGAAAAAATCATCTTTCCCTCGTGACAAGATCACTTCGACAAAAATTCAACGGCCGCGTCAGGCGCCATTTCCGTGCGTTCGCCGGTCTTGCGGTTTTTAACTTCGACAACGCCGTTGGCCAAACCGCGCGAACCGACAATCAGCTGATAAGGCAGGCCGATCAAATCCATCGTCGAAAATTTCACGCCCGCCCGTTCGTCGCGGTCGTCATACAGGACTTCCACGCCGGCTTTGCGCAATTTCGCATACAGATCTTCGCACGCTTTGTCCGTTTCCGCTTTTCCCGCCGTCAGATTAATCAGGCCGACTTTGAACGGCGCGACGGATTCGGGCCAGATAATCCCGTTGTCGTCATGCGACGCTTCGATAATCGCCCCCATTAAACGCGACACGCCGATTCCGTAACAGCCGCCTTCAAACAAAACGGGCTTGTCGTCTTCGCCGGCGACGGCAACGTTCATCGGAATCGAATACTTTTTGCCGTAATAAAACACCTGCCCGACTTCAATGCCGCGCGCGCTTAACAGGTTGTCGCCGACCGCTTTGGCTTCGGATTCGTCGTATTTTTCTTCGGTCGCGGCATAAAGCGACGTCCATTTTTGATAAACCGGTTCCAAATCCGAATCATAATCGACGTTTTCGGACGGAATTTCCATATCCAGATATCCTTTATCGCAGTAAACCTGTTCTTCGCCCGTGTCGGCCAGAACGATAAATTCGTGGCTTAAATCCCCGCCGATCGGTCCCGTAGACGCCTTCATCGGAATGGCATGAACGCCGCAGCGCGCAAACGTGCGCAAATACGCGACAAACATTTTGTTATAGGAATGTTTGGCGCCTTCATACGTCAAGTCAAAAGAATAAGCGTCTTTCATTAAAAATTCACGCCCGCGCATCACGCCGAAACGGGGACGGACTTCGTCGCGGAATTTCCACTGAATGTTATAGAGAATCTTCGGCGCTTCCTTATAGCTTTTAATTTCGTTGCGCACGATGTCGTTAATGACTTCTTCCGCCGTCGGCCCGTAAACCAGAACGCGGTCGTGGCGGTCTGTAATGCGCAGCATTTCCGGGCCGTAAGCGTCATAACGGCCGCTGTCTTTCCACAGATCGGACGGCTGCAAAGTCGGCATCAGCAATTCCTGCGCGCCGGCGCGGTCCTGTTCTTCGCGAATAATGTTTTCAATTTTTTTCAACACGCGCAGGCCTAAGGGCAGCCATGTGTAAATGCCCGCGCTGCTTTGGCGGATCATGCCCGCGCGCAGCATCAGTCTGTGGGATACGATTTGAGCCTCTACCGGATTTTCTTTCAGCGTCGGCATAAAGTAACGAGATAAACGCATAATCATTCTCTATTTTTGTCAAAGAAAAAAGTCAGGAAAAAATCCTGTAGGAACTTTAGGCAATCCGATTGAATTTAGCAATCTTTTTTATACGGCGCCGCGCAGTTCGCTTAAAACCCGGCGGACCAAAGGAATCGTCACGGCGCGGCGTTCGGCCAAAGACAGCTCGTCCGCCCGGCGCGTAATCATGGCCGCGACTTTGAACGAACGTTCCATGTTTTTCAAAAGATATGCGATGACTTCCGGCGCGACTTTCAGCTGCCGGTCGGCAAACTGCTTGATCAAAACGGCCTGCATCAGCGTTTCGCCCGGCGGCAGGATTTCGATGCAGGGCAAAGCTTTTAACCGCGTAATCAAATCGGGTAAAACCAGTCCCCAGGCCGCGGGCGGCTGTTCGGCAGTCAGCAAAACGAAACCGTTCAAGCTTTTAACCGCATTCAGCAAATGAAACAACGCCCGTTCGTTCACCGGGCGGCCGGCATTTTCCAAAACCGCATACGGACTTTTTTCCAAAAAGTCGGCCGAAGCCGAAGGATCAAAATCCGCCGCCGGCATAATTGCCGTTTCCTTTCCCGTTTTTTGGAAAACCGCCGCGGCGAATAAATGCGCCAGATGCGTTTTGCCGCAGCCTTTTTCTCCGAAAATCACTGCGCCGTTAAATCCGTTCGGGAAAGAATCTATCAGGGCGACCGCCGCCGCATTTTCGCCGGAAATAAAAAAATCATTGCGGTCAGTCAAAGAACGCACCGGCAAATCCAAAGCCGTTTGATAAAAACGATCAGGCATTTTAGTTTTGTTCGGCCGTTCCCAGATACAGCGGGCTTTCCATGTATTTCTGAATTCCGAAACGCACCAAAACGCCGATGATTGCCGCGGCGGGCACAGCAATCAGAACCCCCAGGAAACCAAACAGCGTCGCGCCGGCAAGCAATGCGAACATCACCCATACCGGGTGCAGCCCGACTTTTTCCCCGACCAGCTTCGGCGTTAAAACGTTGCCTTCCAGCATTTGTCCCATGAAGAAAATCACGACGACGACGGCAATGCGTTTCCAATCGTCAAACTGAACGGCGGCCAGGCTGACACTGATGATAAATCCGGTCGTTGACCCGACATAAGGAATAAAAGACAAAAGGCCGATCCCCAGCCCGATCAGCAGGCCCAGGTCCAATCCGGCCAAAGTCAGCCCGACGGCGTAAAAAATTCCCAGACACAGACAGACAGTCGCCTGTCCGCGGACAAACCCGGAAATAATATCGTTCATTTCGGCCAGCAAAGAACGGATTGTCTTGGCTTCCGCCCGGGGCAGCAGACGGCGGACGGACAAGCAGAATTTCGTCCAGTCGCGCAGCAGGTAAAAAGCCACTACCGGCGTAATCAGCAGCAAAGAAAGCAGGTTAATAAAAGCCATACTGCCGGACAGCAGCTTTTGAACCGTCCCCAGCAGCAACTTAAACCCGCCGGACAAATGTTCCGCCACCGTCTGGCGCAGATCTCCGGCCTGTTTGGGGAACAAACGTTTTAATTCCATCGCATACGGTTCGACTTTCGACCACAGCAGGCCTGCATAAACCGGCAAGTTGTTGATAAAAATGCTTAATTGTTTCTGCACGATCGGAACAATAATGAATATGCACAGCAAAAACAGCAAGATCAGTACTACCGAAACGACGCAGACCGCCGCTATTCTGGAATGCAGTTTTTTTTGCAGCCGCGTCGTTAACGGATCCAAGAAATAAGCCATGGCGATTCCCGCCACAAAAGGCAACAGAACGTCGCGCAAAACATAAACGCCGATGATAAAAAGGACAAAAGCCAATCCCCAGACAGAAAATTTTTGCATATTCGACATTGTTTTTTCCTTATCAACAAAATCAGGGCAGGATATTTTCCTGCGGTTTTTCCTGCGCTGCGGGCATCATTGTGCTTCCTTCTGCCTGCGCCGCGGAACTTTCCCCGCCGAAAGGCATATATGACACCTGCTCGGCCGCGTTTAACTTAAAAACGCCGGAAGGCAGGACGCTCAGCGACAGCATGCGTTTATTCATTTCCTTTTGCAGGCGTTCCAGATTTTCCGCAAAAAAGATTGTCAATTGCAGCACTCCGGCGCGGGCGGCTTGTAAATAATAAGAGCTGATGATCGGAATCCTGTCCAGCCGTCCTTTGATTTTTTCCCATTGTTCCAGACTGGAAACGGGCGCCAGCGCCACCAAAGACGCCGCTTCGTTAAACTGGACCATTTGTTCGCTTTTCCAGACGCTTTCCAAATGTTCGACGACTTTTTTCACGGCGCGGGCAAATGTTGTGGCCGTATTTTTTGTCAGCGGCAGAGAAAATGAAAAATTCGGAATTTCAGACGCCGTCATTTCGTCCATGGCGCGGCCTTTGACCGTAAACGTCTGGCCGTTGCGGATCAGTTCGACGATCA
Source organism: Alphaproteobacteria bacterium (assembly GCA_021639925.1). GTDB lineage: Bacteria > Pseudomonadota > Alphaproteobacteria > CAAGCB01 > CAG-977 > UBA11549. The sequence goes on from JAJXEL010000039.1 coordinate 9,276, forward strand.
AAATGCCTTCGGCTTCATAACGCTTGGCCAAAGCCTGCGCCGCGGCCAGATCGCCGTTTAAAATCTGATCAACCGTCAATGTCTGTAAATCGGACAGTTCCCCCATCGGCACGAACAAAGGCACCATATAGCTTTCCGCCGTACGGTTAATCCAGGCACGCAGCCAGGCGTTGTCTTCCGCCCACAAGACGGGAGAAGCCGAAACGGAACGTTTATAAACCGGCAGGATCAAAAGCGGTTTTCCCGATGTTCTGACATACGGCAAACCGTTTTGGCGCAACAGTTCCCTGACCGCGTCGGGGTTAAAGCGCACTTCCAGCGTCGCCATATAACGCACGGACGACGTTTTTTCGTTTAATACGCTGATATCCTGAACGAAATTTAAAATGTCGTCCGGCACCAGTTCCGGCAGCTGTTCAACGACATAAGACGGCGTAATGCGTTCCATAACGACCATCAGCGCCCTTTTCTGCCCGTCCTGCATGGCCTGTTCGCGGGCTGCGGCGGCATTTTTGGCCGTCACGTCCACCTGAATACCGCTGGCGGAAAACATTTTCGTATCAATCGGAGCCGCCCGCACGGAACCGGCAGACAGCATGACGAAAAACAAAACTGTCAAAACGGCTGAAAAACAAAAACAATTTTTTTTCATTGGGGCGGCTCCCGTGTTTAATTAAACAATATTAACC
>JAJXEL010000039.1:9974-14919 GCA_021639925.1 Alphaproteobacteria bacterium
GCCGCTTTCAGCACTTCCGGCATTTCCTCCTCACCTTCGGCGGCTTTTTCGGGATTCGTCGCGCCCATGACTTCGCGGTAATGCGCGACGGCATTTTCGCCTTCCAAAACCTGGACGACGACGGGTTCGGACGTCATAAAGGCGACCAGTTCGTCATAAAACGGTTTGCCGGCATGGACTTCGTAAAAAGCCTTGGCCTGTTCGGTTGTCAGGCGCACGCGGCGCTGAGCAACAATGCGCAGGCCGTTTTCTTCGATAACGGCATTGATTTTTCCCGTCAGATTGCGGCGGGTGGCGTCAGGTTTAATAATGGAAAACGTACGTTGTACAGTCATTTTATTCCTCTGTTACATTAAAGTTAAAAGATTTATGAGCTCCTTTATACCTGTCCGATTAAAACCTTTCAACCGACAAATTGTTTATTTTCGCGCAACGAAGCCTTTTATTTCAACGTCCAGCAGCCCGCGCTGATAATCGGACAGTTTTTCCGCGGCGGCTTTCAACGCTTTCTGCGCGCGTTCGGACGCGCCGCCCGCCGCCAAAGACAGCCAAAAATAAGCCTGTTCGTAATCTCCGGACATCAAAGAATATATCCCCAGGTCATTTTGGGCCCGTTTATAACCGTGATAAGCGGCTTCGGTCAACATCGTTGTCGCCACCCCTTTCGGCATTTCTTTCGTTTCGCCGCGAAAAGCCATGGAAGCGGCCATGTATTTAGCCTCAATCAACCGGTCGGCCGCGGCTTTATAGTTTTCAAACGCCCGTTTCAGGTCCTTTTCCACCCCCAGGCCGTTATAATACATTTCGCCCAGCAAAAACCGCGCCCGCGGATACCCGTGTTCGCCGGGATAAACTAAATATTCGAAAGCTTCGTCATAACGCTTCATTTCAAACAAATGCGTTCCCGTTTCCAGCGCGTCTGAAAAATCCTGTTCCGTTTTAGGCACTTTCGGCCCGCGGAAAACGACTGCCGCCGCCAGAAAACCCAATACAAATATAACCGTCCCCAGCACAAAAAAGGATCTGTACTGCAGAAAAAAGACCTTCATATAATACAAACGGTTATTCATAATGCGGCGCTTTTAAAAGATTTCTTTTACATCATTATGCAAACCTTTCTTTTTGTAAAGAAACGAGAGTCCTTTTCAATCAAAAAACACAAACGATAAAAGCGGCGTTTTTAAATTTTTAAAAGCTTTTCTTTTGACAAACAATCGGTTAAAGTCCTGTCGCTATGCTGGATATTAATGAGATTACATTACGATTTGGCGGACGTTTGTTGTTCAATGCGGCGTCGGCGCACATTTCAGACGGACAAAAAGTCGGCCTGACCGGACACAACGGTTCGGGCAAAACGACTTTGTTCCGTATGATTTCAGGGGATTTGTCCCCCGACGACGGCGATATCGGCATGACAAAAGGCCATAAAATCGCAACGGTCGCGCAGGAAATTGCCGATACAACCGTTTCCCTGATTGACTGCGTTTTGCAGGCCGACACGCAAAGAACCGCTCTGCTGGCCGAACTGGAAACGGCGGAATCCGAAAACGACGGCGTAAAAATCGGAGAAATTCACGAACGTTTAAATATGATCGGCGCCAATTCCGCCGAAGCCAGAGCCGGCGCGATTTTGTACGGATTAGGTTTTTCTGCGGAACAGCAAACGCAGCCGTTAAGCTCTTTTTCCGGCGGGTGGCGCATGCGTGTCGCGCTGGCGGGCGCCCTGTTTGTGCCGTCCGACATTTTATTGTTGGACGAACCGACAAACCATCTGGATTTGGAAGCGTCTTTATGGCTGGAAAATTTTTTGGAAAAATATCCGGGAACATTAATTATAATCAGCCATGATCGGTCTTTGCTGAACCGTTTGTGCACGCGTATCCTGCATATTGAAAATTTAAAGATTCAAAGTTACGGCGGCAATTACGACGCTTTTGAACAAACACGCGCCTTACAAAAGGAAAACGAACAAAAACAAGCGGCGAAAACCGAAGAAACACGCAAACATTTACAGTCTTTTGTCGACCGGTTCCGTTACAAGGCCAACAAAGCCAAACAGGCGCAAAGCCGCATTAAAATGCTGGAAAAGCTGCCGCCGAAAGCGGTTTTTGCCAATGAAGCCGCTTTGCATTTCAAATTTCCGACGCCTCGCGAATTGCCCTCTCCGCTGATTAAAATCGAAGACGGCAGCGTCGGATACGGGGAAAAAGCCGTCTTGTCAAAAATGAATTTGCGCATAGACGCCGACGACCGGATTGCTTTGCTGGGGGCAAACGGCAACGGAAAATCGACTTTTGCCAAGCTGCTGGCCGGTAAGCTGAAATTAATGAACGGCACAATGCAGGCGTCGGGAAAACTGCAGATCGGTTATTACGCCCAGCATCAAACCGAAGAATTATCCCCGAACCTGACGGCTTTCCAACAAATGCAGCTGGTCATGAAAGAAGCCAACGAAACGCAGATCCGCGCGCATTTGGGGGCTTTCGGCTTAACCCAGCAAAGGGCGGATACGCATATTGAACAGCTGTCCGGCGGGGAAAAAGCGCGTTTATTGTTTGCCATTATGACACGCAATGCACCGCATATCCTGCTGTTGGACGAACCGACAAACCATTTGGACATTGACGCGCGCGACGCGCTGATCGAAGCGATCAACGTTTACAAAGGTGCTGTCATTTTAATTACGCACGACCCGCATCTGATCGAATTAACCGCCGACCGGCTGTGGCTGATCGACGGCGGGCGGTGCGCGGTTTACGACGGGGATTTGGAAGATTACAGAAATCTGCTGGCGCAAAAGGCGCGGATTCAGGCAGCCGGGAAAAGCGCGGACAAAAATGAAAAAAACGCCGTTTCACGCAAAGACGAACGCCGGGAAGCCGCCGAAAAACGACAGCAGTCGGCTCCTTTGCGCAAAAAGCTGAAAGAAACGGAAACGTTATTGGAAAAATTAAACGTTCAAAAAGAAAAAATCGAAGAAATGCTGGAAGACCCGACCCTCTATATGATCGGATTAAACGCGGCAAAGGTCAAAAACCTGCAAATATCGTTGTCACAGTTGAACGAACAAATCGAAACAGCCGAACAGCAATGGCTGGAATTGTCAGAAAAACTGGAAAATTTCGGATAACGTTATTGTTCCAGCTTGAAATCAGCGGTTCCGTCCGGTTTTTTGATAATTTTCAAAATACCGGCGCGGCCCATTGTATCGCGGCCGTTAACCTGGCAGATGTTCAGGTCTTCGCCCGGAATTTCCACTTTCCAGCCCAGCTTTTCCGCAACCAGCAGAGAAACGTCATGCGTGCACGGACGGTCCAAAGCCTTTAAACGCGCCAGAAAGTCTTCGTCTTGAACATTAAACATCGTAAACATAAACGGCACTTCCAGATCCGCGGGATCCAGATGACCGTGCCCCCATATCCCGTTTTGCCCCAAAGCTTCGCCATGGTCGGACAAATAAAAGAAATAAGTTTCCTGGCCGGAACTGCGCGCAAAATCCAAAATCTTCATCAACAGCATATCTTCATACAGCATGGCGCTGTCATATTCGTTGATTCGTTCGTCAACGTTTGAATCTTTGAAAATTTTATATTTTTCTTCTTCAAACATATAATTGTCGTTATACGGCGAATGTACGTTGCGTTTATGCACAATAATCAGATTCCGTCCGGTTAAATCAATCTGTTCGAAAACGCCGTCCAAAAACCCGCTTTCTCCTTTTAATTTTTCGCCGTTCGCCGAAGAATAAACAAAAGCCCGGTCATAATGGCTGAGCGATGTTTTTTTAAACAAAGACGCGTTTTGCGCTTCGATATAAGTCACTTTAAAACCGTTATTCTGCGCCATTTCAAACAAATAACTGTCGCGCGTAACCAGTTTGCGGTAATTTTTCGGATTGACCTGAATATTATAAATCATCGGCAGGGAAATTAACGTGTTTACGCCGGACGCCCACGCTTTTTTATAAACGAAAAAAGGATCCCGCGCCGCATATTTTTCCAGTTCGGGCGTCGTTTCGCGGTGATATCCGAACAAAGACATATGATTGGCATTAATTGATTCGCCGACAACAAAAATAATATTGACCGGTTTTTTCGTATCCGTCGCGATATTGGTTAATTTATAATCGGGAAAAGTTTCTTTGTGTTCATACCCGGCCAGTTTCCGCGGCAAAATATTCCCCAGATAAGCGGAAAAAGAATTGACCGTATTAAATGACGCATAACAGGTATTTTTAAACAGCATCTGGAAAATACCGTCCGGCGTCGAAGCGCGGTAAAAGAATCCCGCGAAATAAACCGCCGGCAGGATCCAGCCGTATTTAAACGAAACACGGTTTAAAAAATCGCGCGCAACGATATATCCTAAAATGAAATAAGGCACGCCGACCAAAGCAAAAACATACAGGTATTTATACCAGACGTCTTTAATTTCCGTCATAATATCGCCGGTTTCCAGGAAAATAAAATCAATGGCGTACGGGGTCAGATAAACCCCGAAATAAGCCATTGAACAAAACTGAACGATCTGCAGTAATCCGAAAACAATTAAAAACCAGACAAACATCTTTTTGCTTTTGACCGTGGAAAGCAGGAATGACAGCAAAAAAAGCATTCCCAGTTTATCTGAATTCCAGCAGACCGCCAGATGCGGCCGGATAAAACCGAATATAATTTCCGGCAGCATCAGAAAAAACAAAATAACCAGAGAACAAAACAGCATTCTCAGAAAATCAAAAACATATTTTTTCATAAAATGTTCTTCTTAACTTTCAACAGCCTGAATCAATCCCGTTCCCTGATCTGCCTGCGGGGCGGCGTTGTTTTGGGGAACCGGAGATTTTGTTTCTTCGGCAGACGTTCTTTTTTCCAAAACTTTTAAAGAAACAAAAACAATTCTGCCCGCATATGTCGTACGGCACCAGCCGTCTTCGATATTACAGCCG
>JAJXEL010000040.1 GCA_021639925.1 Alphaproteobacteria bacterium
AGATAAATTAAGGTAAACTGAGTTTAGAATTTTCTTCCCTTTACGTCAAAAGGAGTTTGCAATGCGCTTCAGCCGCTTATTCGTTCTTTCGCTTGTTTTTACGGGATCTGCCCTGTCCGCACAGGCACAATATACGTCCAGATCGCCTGCGCCGGCCGAAACTGCGGCGAAAAAGACGCAAACAACCGCAGCCGCGCCGACAACCAGAACAAACCCGTATACCGGAACGGGCGCCGCTCCCGCGGCGCAGGCCGCAAAACCGCAGCAGCCGGCTCAGCCGGTGTTCCGCCCGCGGCCGCAGCCCGCCGCCATGCCTCAGGCCGGGGACGACGAACTGCCTTCATTTGACGCTTTGGAAAAACCGGTCGCGGCCGCGCAGGGATCCGCGCAAGGATCCAACCTGCCCCCGCCCCCGCCGCCCAAAGGGGAAATCTGGTTTTACACCACTAATTTTTCTTACCGCGATCTGACGGGACGGACAATGAACTGTACCTGGAAAGTCGTTTTGCAAAATAAAACGGACGCTGAAATTACACAGCTTCAAGTTGTTTATACTTTATTGGGAGAAGAAATTCCGGCCTCCTTTTCAAAAGTCGCTTCGAATGCTTCGGTCGTCATGACACATGGCATGTTTTCAGAAAAATGTCCGGCGATCTCCCAGACCAAACCGAAGGTGCAAGTCGTTTCTTGCAAAATGGGAACAGCCATCGGTCAGGACTGTTCAAAATACATTGTCATAAAATAATCCGGGCAAGTATCGGTGAATCGTTTTTTACGCCGCTTTGTTTTCTGGACGGGAATTTTTCTGTGTGCCGGCCGGGCGGTTCGCGCGGAAGAATTAATTCAATTAATTCCGCCGTCCGAAACGGAAAACACTGCTGAAACAGCTGTTTTATCGCCGCTGGATAAAACTTTATATACCCAGATTTTTTCCCATTTGGATAACGGCGCCTTTAAAGAAGCGGAAATTTTGCTGGAAACGACACAAGACGATCTGTTGAAAGGATACGTTCTGGCCCAAATTTATCTGGCCGAAGAATCTCAGCCGACAAAAAAACAGCTGGGCGATTGGCTGAAAAAATATGCCGACCTGCCGATTGCGGAAGAAGTCTATAATCTGGCCGCCAGGAAAAAAGCGCCTTTGCCGCGCCAAAAACCGTCGGATCCCGCGGCGCATATGGCGGCCGGAGCCTGTACTTCCATACGGATAGCCGACCCGATTGATCTGGTTTTTTTCAAAAGAGCCGCCTATGTCCCCGAACCGGAACGCAAAAAAGTCCGCATGTCCATGCTGTATTTTTCTTCGGCGATCCGCCGCGGCAAAACGCTGGCCGCCAAGCTGCACTTAAATGAAAAACACGTCAAAAAACACCTGTCGCAAAAAGACCGCGACGATTCTCTGACAGCGCTGGCTTTCGCCTACTTTATCGACCGGCAGGACGAAAAAGCGTGGGAAACGATACAAGAACCGATCAAACGCGCGGACAAACGCAACCCGACGGCCCATTGGGTTGCCGGATTAACGGCTTTTCGCATGCAAAAATGGGAAGAAGCAGAAAAGGCCTTTAAAACCCTGGCCGCCCACCCGAAAGCCATTCCGACGCAAAGATCTGCCGCGGCTTTTTGGACAACGCGCGTTTTGTTAAAAACAAAGAAATACAGGGAAATCACGTCCTACCTGCAACAGGCGGCGACCGCCGCGCCGAATTTCTTTTACGGTATCCTGGCGCAAAGAGCGCTGGGCTGGCCGATCGGTCATTCCTGGAAAAATTCGGCTTTGGAAAAACCGGACATGGACGCCGTTTTAAAAGAACCCGGCGGACGCCGTGCCGTTGCTTTTGTTCAGATCGGGCAAATGGAATTCGCCGAAAAAGAACTGATAAAACTTTACGCCGAAAAGAAAAAACTGCGCAAGCAGCTGCTGGCCTATGCGGAATCCGTTACGGAATATCCGGATCTGAGTGTCCGCCTGTCCGCTTTGTCCGGAGAAATCGAAACGCCGGACGGCGACGACGCTCTTTTTCCCTATCCCAACTGGACGCCGACAAACGGCTGGCAGCTGGACAAAGCGCTGGTATACGCTTTCGTTCGTCAGGAATCCTGTTTTAAAAACAAGGCGTTCAGCAAAGCCGGCGCCCGCGGCGTCATGCAGCTGATGCCGTCAACGGCGCGGTTAATGGCGCGCCGGTTAAAACAACCTTACCAGCTCAGCCGGCTGCACAGGATTCCCTATAACCTGATGATCGGACAAGAACTGATCAAAACGCTTTTGAACTATAAAGCGATTGACGGCAATCTTTTAATGACCATCGCGTCTTACAACTGCGGGCCGGGCAATACGGTTAAATGGCAAAAACGCGAAGATTTCAAAGATGACCCTTTAATGTTTGTCGAAGCAATCCCGTCACGTGAAACGCGCGGCTTTGTGAAAAAGGTTATGGGCAATTACTGGATCTATCGCAGCCTGTTCGGCCAGGATTTATCGTCAATCGACGACGTTTTGGCGGGGAAATACCCGGTTTATAAACCTCAATAAACGTCTTCTTCCATCGGCGGCAGAGAAATATCACGCACGACTTTTCCCCAGATTTGCGCGGGCAGACTGCCGCCCGTTACTTTTTTCATCGGCGTTTCGTCGTCGTTTCCCACCCATATCCCCGCGGCTAATTCCCGCGTATAACCGATAAACCAGGCGTCACGGTAATTTTGGGTCGTCCCCGTTTTCCCTTTTGCCAGAACCGTCGGATTGGCTTTTTGACCCGTTCCGTGTTGAATAACGTCAATTAAAACGGAATCCAGTTCGGCGACATAACGCGGATTAACCAGCCTGGCGCGCCCGCTGTCCGACCGGGCGTACAGCACCTGCCCGTCCTGGCCCAGAATTTCCGTAATCCCGTAAGGCGTTACGGCAAATCCGCCGTTTAACAAAGACGCATACGCCGCGACCGCGTCAACCAGCCGCGTCTGGCAAACCCCCAAAGCAATGGCTCCGTTCGCTTCACAGTCAGATCCGGCGATGCCGAATTTACGCGCCGTTTTTAATACGGAACGAACGCCTGTTTTTACAGCCGTGGCAACGGCTACCGTATTGACCGAATGGACCAGAGCGTCATGCAGCGAAATGCGGCCGTAGTATTTTCCGCTGAAATTTTTAGGGCTCCAGCCGTTTAAATAAAGCGGCTTGTCTTCAACAAGATCTGCAGCCGAAGCCCCTTGTTCAAAAGCGGTCAAATAAACAAACGGCTTAATGGCCGACCCGATCTGCCGGCGGGCTTCAACCGCGCGGTTAAACTGGCTGGCACGATAATCTTTTCCCCCTGTCATCGCCAGCACGGCGCCGTCCTGATCCATAATGATACCGGCCGCCTGCGTGACATTTTTTTCCTTTGCTTCGGCAGAGTTTAAGGCGTTTTTGATTTCTCTGTCCAATACAGCCTGCTTTTCAGGACGCAGCGTTGTTTTAACGGCGATATCCTGCCCGATGCTGCCCAGATAAGCTTCGGTTTCATCGGCGATCCAGTCCGTAAAATAAAAAACGGATTTATCTTTGTCTTTTTCGGCTACCGCGCCTGTTTCCGCAGCGTTCAAAGCCGTCTTCGCCGATACGAATCCGGCCTTGACCATATTGGCCAAAACCAGTCTGGCCCGCTTGTCCGCCGCCTGCGGGTGCGTCAACGGATTATAACGGGTCGGCGCTTTTAATACGCCGGCCAGAACAGCGGCCTGATACAGATTCAGATGTTTGGCTTTGACTCCGTAATATTTTTGCGCCGCAGCCTCAATCCCGTATGTTCCCGCCCCGAAATAAACGCGGTTCAAATAAATCGTCAGGATCTGGTCTTTGGTCAGTTTGTATTCCAGCCAGAAAGACAACAGCAATTCCTGCACTTTGCGCCGGATCGTTTTTTCCGAAGACAAAAATAAATTTTTCGCCACCTGCTGCGTTAACGTGCTGGCTCCCTGCGCTTTGCGTCCTTTAATTATATTGACGGTCAAAGCGCGCGCGACGGAACGCGGATCGATTCCGAAATGCGAATAAAAACGTCTGTCTTCCGTCGCGATAACAGCCTGCGGCACATAAGCCGGCAGCCGCTTTAATTCTACGGGCCGCCCGTATTGCGCCCCGTAAGACGCGATTTCCGAACCGTCTGCCGCTAAAATATAAACCTTTGGCGCGCGCGTATTTTTAACGGCTTTTTCAATATCCGGCAAAGTCGCCGCGCAATATCCGACATAAACGGCGGCGACGGCGACAATGGCAAAGACGAATCGAATCGTCTTCCGGTTCAGAAAAAAAGCCTTCAGCAGCCCGATTCCTTTTGTCAGGCGCGAAAAACGCCGTTTTTGAGTTTTTTTTCCCGACTCGGCAGTTTTTTTGCGCTTTGCCGTCCGGTCCCCTGTCTTTTTTGTCATCTTTTCTAAATAGGTTACTATTTATTAATAAAGCTGGAACACAATCGAACCATAGACCTGAAGAGCTTAAAACCAAGTTAAATTCAAGGACCTTATATCATGACAGCCGCGTTTTCCCCTCAAAAGAAACTTTCTTTGAAAATAGACGCTCCCCTTTATTCCCTGTTGGAAAAACAGGCAGACGAAACCGGCGTCGGATTAAACGATTTTATTCAGCAGCTGCTGACGGACGCGATGGGCGATTGGTGCGAATACTGCGATACGCTGCGCCGTTTGTCGTCCGACGATGAACCCAGACGTCTTTGTTTGAAATAAGTACGATCATAAAAAAGCCGCTTTTGACTGCGGCTTTTTTATTCGTTTTAACGTGTTCTTCCGGCGATGGCCGCGATAACTGACGCATCAGGCTGCGGCCGGGAAAACTTTTCCGGATAATTTTCAACGCTTTTTCCCGCCGCCGGCGCGCGAGCCAGCAAATCGCTGATCTTTTCCGCGGATTCCTTGTTTACGGCGACATAATGCCCGCTTTCCAAAACTTTCGGATTTTCCGAAAAATAACAGCTGCCGTCATTGTTCAAACATAATTCTTTGACAATCCGCGCGGCGGACTGGGAAACCGAATATGTATCCGCTTTATGATCGCCCCGTTCTTCGCGACGGCGCATCATTTCAACCTGATACGCTTCGTCATAAGCCTTCTTTACCGGTTCATTGTCATACCAGGCCAGAAAAGCCGCCGTTCTGGCATGCCCGTTTTGCAAAGCGTTGTCTTCATACAAAGCGTATTCAAAGGCTTTCCCGATAGCGCGGTTGTCCGGCTGGCGGCAAAAAGCAAACAAAGGCCCCTCGTTTCCTTTTTCCATCATTTCGCCCAACGCCTGAACAGCCGTCGCCTGCGCGTCCGCTTCGACGGCACGGGTGCGCATAATATTCGTTTTAATCGTTTCCCGGCGGGGACGTTTATCATCGCTGGCATCATATTCGCCGCGTTCAAATTGACCGGCATGGCGGCATTCATGAATTAAAACGCCGACCAGAACATCGTCTTTGCTAACGGGATTCAGAATAATGTTTTTATTTTCTTTATTGCACCCGCCGTTGCAGCCGAAAGCAAATTCCATACCCAGTTTATAGCCGGCTTTGCTGGCAATTTCCAACGTCTGCCGCCCGGTTTCGGATTCGACAATCCGGTTAATCATGCCGGTAATACGTTCCTGAACGGATTTATCGCCGGCGATTTCAAACGGCGGCTGTAAATTCTGTTTTAAAGCCTCTGCGTTTTTCCCGGCGGGAACGGATTGTTCGAAATTTTGTTGTAAAACGGACATTATCTTTGACCTTTTTTCAAATTTTTCAGCGCGTAATCGGCAATGGTATTCCCCAGATCCTTCAACAACCGCTGTTCCGCACGCACGACGTCCGCATACGTATCGCCGACAGGAGCAACCAAAGTAGACCGCGTCCGGTAAATCATATTGCCGGAATTTGACATAATTGTCCACCATGTATCCAGTACGGCTTCTTTATCAAAAGTCGCATCAAATCTTAAAACTTCGACAAACAGACGGTAAGGAAACAAATCCCGGTTCAGATTAATCTGTTTGGCGGCGGGATACCCCATGCGTTCGGAAATGGCGCCGGCCAAAACACGGGGAAAAACGTCGCTCAGCTGTTCCGCCCAGCGGTTGAATTCAGAAGCCGTCAAAGTCACCGAATCGGCCTGCCGGATAACGATCTGCGGCTTGTCCAGATAATTCGGAATAAAAACCGGTTCAATGCCGATCAAAATACGGTCCGCGCTTTTTAACGTTACGCTTTGTTCGGGCAAAACGCTGTTATCCAGAACATAAAACGTTGACGGACGTGAAAAACCGCATGCCCCCATAAAAACGGCGGCGGCAAAAATCAGACAAAAACGCTTTTTCATCGGGATCCTCCTTTTCCTCTTAACAACGCTTCAGGGTGACGTTCCAGATAATCCGACCAGTTGCGCAAAGACTGGGCCGCAGCGCTGAAATTGCGCAACATTTTATTTAAATCCAGCATTGTTCTGGAATCTTCGTCAAAAGAATTTAACGCATTTTCCATTTTCTGGGCAACCTGAGACAAAGAACGCGTCAATGTCGAAACGTCTTTCATGACCGCCGGCGAATCATTGTTAACCAGACGGATCAGCTCGTTGGCTTCGACCAGCAGACTGTTCAAATTCGTCATCGTCTGGCGCAGCGGAAGTTCCTGCAAAGTCTGCAGCAGCTCTTCGCCCGTTGACGGCAGAGTCGGAATTTCAATTATTTTCGGATTGTGTTTTTGCAAAACAACCGGCGTTCCGGGATAATAACTCAGCCCGATCATCATCTGCCCGGTCAGCAAACTTTGATTTTCCAGTTTTGCCCGCAGCCCTTTTTCGATCATTTTATCGGTAAATTCCTGAACATCTTCTTTGGAACGGCCGCTGGAATTTAAAACGACAAAGCTGTTTTCATTCGTTTCGATATAAACGGGAATCTGAATTTCCATCGTCTGAACGTCCGTTACCAGCGAAATTCCGATTACCCGTCCGATCGGCACGCCGTTAAACACGACCGGAGAACCGACGTTTAATCCTTTGATCGACCCTTGAAAATACAAAACATACTTAATCGAACGCGAAAAAAATCTGTCCTGATTAATCAGCAGAAAAGTCGCGATAAAAATAAAAAACGCTGCCAGAATAAAGACACCGATTAATTTTGGATTTGCTTTTTGAACCATCGTCTTTCCCTTATTTTTTTCCGCGAGTTAAAAAATGTTCTATCGTTTCGTTCGGCGGATTTTTCAACAGTTCGTTCGGATCGCCGTGCGCGATGACCGTTTTTGTCCGCGCGTCCAGATAAATCGAATTCGTGCCGATCGCAAAAATGGACGGCAGTTCGTGCGTTACCATAACGATCGTCGTATGCAGATTTTCTTTGATCTGCAAAATCAAATCGTCCAGATTTTTAGAACTGATCGGATCAAGCCCCGCGGACGGTTCGTCAAAAAACACGATCTGCGGGTCCAGCGCCAAAGCCCGGGCCAGACCGGCGCGCTTTTTCATGCCGCCGCTGATTTCCGCGGGATAGTAATCCTGAAAACCGCCCAACCCGACCAAATCAAGTTTCAGCGCGACAATATCCCGGATTTCCGCGGGCGTTAAATCCGTATACTGTTCCAAAGGCAGGGCAATATTTTCCGCCAAAGTCATAGATGACCACAGCGCGCCGCTTTGATACAGGATACCGGCTTTGCGCATGGACATGTCGCGGTCGTTTTTCTGGGCGCCGTTTCCCCAAAACGGTTTTCCGGCAAAAACTTCCGTGCCTTTTACCGGACGCTTCAACCCCGTCAACACCGTCAAAAGCGTGCTTTTACCGCAGCCGCTGCCGCCCATAATGATAAACACGTCTTCCGTATTCACCGTAAAGCTGACGTCATGCATAATGACGTTTTCACCGTAAGCGACTGTCAAATCTTTTATTTCCAGAAACGGCTCTGTCATCATCACACTCCGAACACGCTGAAAATAAAGGTTAAAATCGCCGTCGCGACCGTCATCCATACAATCGAGTTCACAACCGCCGACGTTGTCGCATATCCGACGGCCGAAGCGTTACGCCCGCAATTAATTCCCTGATAACACCCGCATAAAGCGATAATCACGCCGTAAACGGAACCGTGCACAATTCCGATAATGACATTTTTCATCGACAACGCTTTTAACGTCATGCGGAAATAATCTTCCGGCGACAAATCCAGCATGAAAATACCGACGAACGCTCCACCCATAATCCCCATTAAATCGGCATAGACCGTTAAAAGCGGCATCATCAAAGACAAAGCCAGGACACGCGGCAGAACCAGGAAATCAAACGGAGAAATCCCCATTGTTTTCAACGCGTCGACTTCTTCGTTTACCTGCATGGACCCCAACGTCGCCGCATACGACGCCCCCGTCCGTCCGGCCATGATCACGCCGCCCATAATCGCGCCCATCACGCGCGTAACGGCGATTGCGACCAGACTGGACACATAGATTTGCGCGCCGAACATTTTCAGCTGGATCGATCCGACAAAAGCCAAAATCAAACCGACCAGAAAACAGATCAAAGAAACAATCGGGAACGCTTTGGCGCCGGCGTCCTGAATTTCGGACAGAATATCCACTTTGCGCACGACGGCGCGTTTCAGCAACAAGCGGATAACAGAAGCGTAAGTCTGACGCGCGAACAAATAAGCCGCCTGTGTCGCCGCCCAGGAACGCAGCGAAACGTTTCCCAAAAACACCAGGAACGATTCTTTTTGACCGGCCTGTTTAACCTGCGTATGTTCGGGCACGGCAAAAGCCAAAGCCAGCAGAGCATCAATTCCTTCGGGAAAATCCGCCAGCGTATACGTTACTTTATTTTTTTCGCACAAAGAAAGAACATGAACCAAAAAAGCCACCAGCTGGCTGTCCCAGCGGGTAATTTCCCTGCCGTTTAAAGTCACATGCTTAAATTCGGGATCGGCAAATTTCCCCAGGACGTCGGCTCTGTTGTCAAGATGCGCCTCCAGCAGCCATTCCCCGGATAAAACAAGCTCCGCAGAATTACTTTGTTCGTCTTTTTTGAATACGACAGCAGCAGACATAAATACTTTAATTCCTTTTAAATCCATTCGTCCGTTAATTGGCCAGCGCTTGAAAATCCAGCGGCGTCAATTCATATTGCGCAATCAGATGTTTAATAATATCAGGATATTTAAACGGCTTGTAGGGAAAATTTATCAGCAAATGGGCTATAGAATATCCCCTCATCGGATTATTTGAACGGCGGTATTTTGCGCGGGCGATTCTGTAATTTTCAAAATATCCGTTCGTATTCAGATAATGAATCTGGCTGATGACGGCATCGTACAAAGAATTAAAAACCTTAATTCTGTATTGCGGGCCTTCTTTTTGGACTTCGTCGGGCACGGCGCCGTTGCCGTTCCAGTCGCGCTGATGAAAAACGGCGTTGTATTCTCTGGCGTAACGGCTGGTTCCGAAACCGGAATCCTGCGCTGCCATTGTCAAAAGCAGCGTCGGCGTTACGCCGTCAACGCGCGGGATCAGGGCGTTAAACAGCGTATCCAAATCGTCGGACGGTTTAACATCATACCGTTTAATCCATTCGCGCAATTCTTCCATAGACTGCGCCGACAAATCGCCGGTATCGTCAAATTCGCGTTTCAAACGCATCAGGCGTTCGCGTTCGGCCGCCAGCGTTTCGTTGGCTTTTAAAATAACCGGCAGCATCATTTCATAAAACAAAGCCGGACGGACTTCATCATACTTTTCCCGGTTGAAGTCTTCGGGCACAGAACGGACAAACAACCTCGGCACAGGTTTGTTTTCTTTCAGATGATGAACCATGTCGTAATCATACGCCTGAAACACCCGCTGCAGCTGTTCCGTTTTAACGGGCGGGATAAAAACCCCTTCGGCCGTTGTTTCTACGGCGGGCATTTGATCGTTCCCAAACCGGATTGCGAATACCGCGATTACGACGGCCGATAAAGCCGCGCAAAGAAAATAAAGAAACTTTTTATTCATTTTCCGCCTGCCGGACTGTTTGCGCCATATCTGTCAAATCTATCGCCGCCTGCGCCAAATAGAATCCCAACCCCAGCAAGTGATTAGGGAAAAACTGTGTTTCCGCAGCGCCGTTGATAACGATCATCGGCTGCAGCTGCACGGCTTTTTTCAAAGACGACAAAGCTTTTTCCCACTTGTTTTTCAAAGCTTCGTTTGCGAACAAGTCCTTAAAATCCGTTTCCATATCGCGCAGCGTCAGGAAATAAACATAAGACTGCCCTTTAACGTTATAAAAAACATCGTCGGCCTGCGTATCCAGAACCTTTTTTTCGCCTCCGGCGACTTGACGGCCGATTTTTCTGACACATTCTTTCAGGTTTTGCGCCAAAGCGCCGGCTATTGTTTTAAAAGCGTCCGGCGACGTATTAAAAATCTGCCGGCCTTCCCGCGCCTGCGTTTCGTATTCCAAAATCAAATGCCTGGCCGTTCTGTATTTTTTCACCGAAGAAACAGCCGGTTTCCAAGCATCGACATGCCATACCGACACCGGATAAGCCAGCCGTTCCGCCGCTTCTTTTAATAATTCCGCCTGCGGGTTTACGTCGGCGAAAACCGCCGCGACTTTTTGCGCGCCGTCAATAATTCCCGTTTGAAACGCGGGCATATTGTCTAAAACGGCCGCGGGGAAAAAGAACGGCAGATTCGGCGTAAAAGCATGTTTGTCAATTTCGCGCCCGATCAATTCGGCCAGCGTGTCCAGCGATTGTATCCGGCCGTCCCGGTCTGCGGCCGCGAAACGGGGATTAAGGTCAATCCGGTGGTACAAAAGAGCGCCCGCCGGGTAATACAAAACGATAAAAGCAAAAACACCCCCCAGCAGCCAATGCCACCATTTTAAAACGAAAGAAACAATTTTTTCTTTTGCCGGCGGCGTAAAATCAGCGCCGGATTTCAAGAACAACTTTACTTTTTCCCACAAGATTGCAAAAGCCGCCGTCATATTTTTAAAAAAAGACGGGGTTTGTTTTTGTTTTGCCCGATCAGCTGTTTTTTGAAAAAAATCCTTTGCGGACTGTATGGTTTTATCCAGCTTTTCTTTCATTTTCCCGCCTCGTTCAGCAATAAGAATGTCTTCTTATCATACGCGACGGCGGGTAAAATGCCACTGAATTTATCTAAGAAAAATTTTTTTTGCAAAAAAACGCCTCAGCGCTTGCGAAAAGAAAACAGGTTTCTTATATAAAGCTGCGATAGTTGCCGAACTCGGTTAAATTTACAAGGAAAAGAGGTTTTTTTTATGGGAAAAGTAATCGGTATTGACTTAGGAACAACAAATTCCTGTTTTGCTATTATGGACGGCAAAGACGCCCGCGTCATTGAAAATGCGGAAGGCGCGCGCACAACGCCGTCAATGGTCGCTTTTACGCAAGGGGGGGAAAGACTGGTCGGACAGGCGGCAAAACGTCAGGCCGTCACAAATCCGGAAGGCACCTTTTTCGCGATCAAACGTTTAATCGGCCGCCGCTTTACGGACAAGCAGGTTGAAAAAGCCAAAACGCTGGTGCCGTATCATATCATTGCCGGCGAAAACGGCGACGCCTGGGTCGAAGCGCATGATAAAAAATACGCGCCCAGCCAGGTATCCGCTTTTATTTTGCAAAAGTTAAAAGAAGACGCCGAAGCCTATCTGGGCGAACCGGTCACGCAGGCCGTTATTACGGTTCCCGCTTATTTTGACGATTCTCAGCGCCAGGCGACCAAAGACGCCGGCAAAATCGCCGGACTGGAAGTTCTGCGCATTATCAACGAACCGACGGCGGCGGCTTTGGCTTACGGGCTGGATAAAAAAGCCAGCGGCACGATCGTTGTTTACGACCTGGGCGGCGGCACGTTCGACGTTTCCATTCTGGAAATCGGCGACGGCGTTTTCGAAGTCAAGGCCACCAACGGCGACACGTTCCTGGGCGGCGAAGATTTCGACGCGCGCATTATCAACTATCTGGCCGACGAATTCCAAAAAGAACAAGGCATTGACCTGCGTCAGGACAAACTGGCTTTGCAGCGTTTGAAAGAAGGCGCGGAAAAAGCCAAAATCGAATTGTCTTCGGCCCAGCAGACGGAAATCAACCTGCCGTTTATTACGGCGGACGCTTCCGGTCCGAAACACTTAAACATCAAACTGACGCGCGCCAAAATGGAATCTTTGGTGGAAGACCTGCTGGAACGCACGAAAATCCCGTGTGAAAAAGCGCTGAAAGACGCCGGATTAAAAGCTTCCGACATCAACGAAGTCATCTTGGTCGGCGGCATGACCCGCATGCCCAAAGTCCAGGAAATCGTCAAAGACTTTTTCGGCCGCGAACCGCACAAAGGCGTAAACCCGGACGAAGTCGTCGCTTTGGGCGCGGCGATTCAGGGCGGTGTTTTAAAGGGCGACGTCAAAGACGTTCTGCTGCTGGACGTTACGCCGCTGTCTTTGGGCATTGAAACGCTGGGCGGCGTGTTTACGCGCTTAATCGACCGCAACACAACGATTCCGACACGCAAATCGCAGGTATTCTCGACGGCGGAAGACGGACAAACGGCCGTGACGATCCGCGTATTCCAGGGCGAACGCGAAATGACGGCGGATAATAAGCTGCTGGCGCAGTTTGACCTGGTCGGCATACCGGCCGCCCCGCGCGGCATGCCGCAGATCGAAGTCACCTTTGACATTGACGCCAACGGCATTGTCAACGTATCCGCGAAAGACAAGGCGACCGGCAAAGAACAGACCGTGCGCGTTCAGTCTTCCGGCGGGTTAAGCGAAGCCGACATTGACAAAATGGTCAAAGACGCCGAAGCGCACGCTTCCGAAGACAAAAAGAAAAAAGAAGCCGTTGAAGCCAAAAACAAAGCGGAAAGCCTGATTCATGCGACGGAAAAGAACTTAAAAGACTTGGGGGACAAAGTTTCCGCAGCGGACAAAGAAAAAGTCGAAGCCGACATCAAAGCCCTGCAGGACGTTTTGGAATCCGGCGACGTCGCGACGATCAACGCGAAATCCGAAGCTTTGATGCAGTCTTCGATGAAAATCGGCGAAGCTTTGTACAAAGCGCAGCAGGAAACGGCCTCCGCCGGCGCTCAGCCCGGTGCGGACGCTTCCGCCACCGCGGAATCCAAACCTGACGAAGGCGTTGTTGATGCCGATTTTGAAGAAGTCAAAAAAGACTAATGCTTGCTAATTAATAGCCGTTCGGAGTACAAATAAGTCCTCCGAACGGTTTTTCCGTACCTGACATAAGGTTGATAACGATATGGCTAAACAAGATTACTATGAACTTTTGGGGATCAGTAAAGACGCTTCCGACGTGGAAATCAAAAAAGCTTACCGGTCTATGGCAATGAAATACCACCCGGACCGCAACCCCGGCGACAAAGAAGCGGAAATAAAATTCAAAGAAGTGACGGAAGCTTATGAAATCTTGAAAGACGGCCAGAAACGCGCCGCATACGACCGTTACGGCCATGCGGCTTTTGCTCAGGGGGCCGGCGCCGGGTTCGGCGGCGGCGGGTTCGGCGGATTTAACTTTGATTTCAGCGGCGCTGGCTTCGGCAGCATTTTTGAAGACATCTTCAGCGAATTTATGGGCGGCGCGGCCGGGCGTTCCCGTGCGTCCCAACACGCCGGGCGGCGCGGGGCGGATATCCGTTATGACCTGGAAGTCACTTTGGAAGAAGCTTACACGGGCTTAAAAAAAGAAATCGAGATTCAAACCGCCGTCCGCTGCGACGAATGTGACGGAACGGGCGCGGCGGCAGGATCAAAGGCCGAAACGTGCGATATGTGCCACGGCACGGGCCGCGTGCGCCGGCAGTCCGGTTTCTTTATCGAAGAAAGAATGTGCCCGGCTTGTCAGGGAACGGGACAAGTGATCAAAAACCCCTGCAAAAAATGCAAAGGAACAGGAAAAGTTTCTCAAAAGAAAATCCTGGAAGTCAACATTCCGGCCGGGATTGATTCCGAAAACAGAATGCGCCTGTCCGGCCAGGGCGAAGCCGGTTTAAACGGCGGCCCCAACGGAGATTTGTATATTTTCGTTCATGTCAAACCGCACCCGATTTTCAAACGCGACGGGGCGGATCTGCATTGCGAAATTCCGCTGTCAATGACGACGGCGGCGCTGGGGGGAAACATTGAAATTCCCTGTATTGACGGATCGACGGAAAAGGTCACGATCAGCGCGGGAACGCAAACCGGCGAAGAAGTCCGGCTGCGCAAAAAAGGCATGTCGATTTTACAAAACAAAAACGTCGGGGATTTGTTTGTGCGGTTCAAAGTGGAAACGCCGACCAAACTGACGGCCAGACAAAAAGAACTGCTGCAGCAGTTTGAAGCCGAAAGCAAAGGAAACAGCCCCGAATCGGCAGGATTTTTTGAAAAGTTGAAAGATTTGCTGAAATAAAGCGCTTAAAACAACCGGTCGAGCCAAAATTCCAAATGTAAGAAAAAGAACAGCGCATAGTAAAACAGCGCTGTTTTTTTCATGTTTTTACGGTACAGGCAATATCCCGCCGCGCCGGAACCGGCGGCGATTGCCGCGCAGAATAACATCAGACAGATAAAAGCGATTGAAAAAGACGTTATTTCTTCCTGCCATACCGAATAAAGAGCAAAAGATGAAAAAAAAACTGCAGAGACAAAAAGATACAGAAAAAACGCATATTTCAGAAAAAACCGAATATTTTTCTTCATCTTTCCTCCTTTTCTTCCGATACGGCTAAAACGCCGCCGTCATTCCAATCCGCGTATAAAGATCCCATTCCCCAAAAA
>JAJXEL010000190.1 GCA_021639925.1 Alphaproteobacteria bacterium
AAACAAAGCTGCATAAAAAAGAACCATGCGAAAAAACCGGCCGCCGCCCTTTTCTGATTTTTCAGATAAAGAACGCACGCGGTCACTCCGGCGGCGACAGGAACGGCAAAGAATGAAAAAATAAAGATTAACAACCGCGACACGCCGGTTTCCCAAATAAAGAAAGCGATCAAAAATACCGACATCAAAATTGTTAAAACCAGGTACGGCAAAAACAAAGCGGCGAATAAAACGGCCGGAATTTTCTTTAATTTTGCTTTAAACATAGAAAGATCTCTTTTCTCCTTTTCGATCTGTCATAATGATTTTTTTCTTATACTTTTTTCCGATGCTCCGTCTGCTTTAAAAGTATTCGGTTGGAATGAAGCGGTTTTTATAATAAAATACAGTACGTTTTTATTTTTAACAGAGGTTTTTCATGAAAATAGGCGTGACAGGCTGTGCGGGACGAATGGGCAAAATGCTTTTAAACCGCGTTTTAACGAACAAAGACTGTGAATTGGCCGGCGGTTCAGAACGTCGGGAAAGCGGCTTTATCGGGCGCGATCTGGGGGAAGTGATCGGGGTCAGGCCGCTGGGCGTTTCGGTAACGTCCGATCCTTTTGAATTGTTCAACGCCTGCGACGCCGTTTTGGACTTTACCGCGCCGGCAGCGACGATCGAACACGCTAAAATCGCTGCGGAAACGGGAAAAATCCTGATTGTCGGCACAACGGGATTCAGCGCGGATCAAATGGAAATCCTGAAAAAATGCGCCGAAAAAACCGTTATTGTTGCCGCCCCGAATATGAGCGTGGGGGTCAACCTGCTGTTTGCTTTGGTCAAACAGGCGGCGGCGGTTTTGGATCCGTCTTATGACATTGAAATCGTGGAAATGCATCACCGTAACAAAGCCGACGCACCGTCCGGAACGGCTTTGGGACTGGGCCATGCCGCCGCCGAAGGACGGCAGATTGAACTGAAAGACCGGGCGCGTTATGAACGTCACGGCAATACGGGCGTCCGGCCGGCCGGCGAAATCGGATTCGCGGCTTTGCGCGGCGGGGACGTTGTCGGTGATCACACGGTTATTTTTGCCGGACAAGGCGAACGTATTGAACTGACTCACAAAGCTTCCTCCCGCGAAATCTTTGCCGACGGCGCGATCAAAGCCGCTTTATGGGCGCAAAATAAACCGAAAGGGTTATATTCCATGCAGGACGTTTTGGGGTTAAAGTGACTTTTTTCTCCAAACAAAAGGAATTTGCATGAAAAAATTGATTTTTACCGCCGTATTTGTTTTGTTTTCTTTCGCGGCGCAGGCCGGTATGTACGTATCCGCCGGTATCGGATTAAACATTAATGACAGCAAAACAACCCGGGACGGCATCAAAAACGATTACGACAATTCGGCGTTTTATTCGGGCGCCGTAGGGTATGCTCTGCCCGTGTTGCCGCTGCGCGCGGAAATAGAAGGAATCTATTCCAAAAGCAACATCAAAGACGCTCCGGGCCATATGACGGCTTACGGCGTTTTGGCAAACGCTTACGCCCGTATTCCCATTTTGGGCTTTTATGCCGGCGCGGGGGCCGGATACGCTTCGATCAGAAACAAAACAGCCCCCGTCTATCAGGGAATTGCCGGCCTGGAGTACGGATTGTTCGGATTAAATCTGGGAATTGAATACAGGCATCTGCAATCGGGAAAAGACATAAAAAAATTTAATGAAAAATCCCGGTTCCGCACAGATGTGCTGATGTTAAAAGCGCGTTTTGAATTTTAACAGACCGCAGATTGTATTCATGGCGCAGATGAAGTAAACTTGTTTACCCCGGCGGCGCGCGCGGCTGTCAAAATGACGCGGTCCGCTTATTTCGTTTAAATTCTTTTTAGCTATATTGCATTTTAAACGATTTCGTTACTTTATGGAGAAGACATGATGGATACGAAAGCTTTTTTTAAATTAACTTACGGCTTGTACGTCGTCGGCGTAAAATGCGGCGAAAAATTCGGCGGCTGCGTTGTCGACGCCGTCATGCAGACAACCGTCCAGCCGCAGACGCTGGTGATTTGCTGTAATCAGGGAACACGGACGCGGGAATGTATCGAAGAAACAAAGGAATTCACGCTTTCCGTTTTATCTGAAACGACAGATCCGTTTATTATCGGCAATTTCGGCTTTCAGTCTTGCCGTTTGGCCGACAAGTGGGAAAAAGTCCCGCATCATCTGATGAACGGTCTGCCTGTTTTAGACGACGCGGCGGCATATTTGTACTGCAAAGTGCTGGAAACAAAACAGCTGTCAACGCATACGCTGTTTTTCTGCGAAGTCACGGACGCGCGCGACGGCGCGGGAAAAGCGTTAAGTTATACGGCGTATCAGGAATCATGGAAGCCGAAAGTCATGGAGGCTTTTAAAACCGGAAAATGTTCACAAAATATCAAAGGAGAAAATACAATGACAAAATGGGTATGCAAAGTTTGCGGATATGAATACGAAGGCGACGAATTGCCGGCAGATTACGTCTGCCCGGTCTGCGGCGTCGGCCCCGACGAATTTGAAAAGGTTGAAGAAAAAGCCGAAAAACCGGCTGCTAAAACAGAAAAATGGGTTTGCAGCGTCTGCGGATACGTCTATGACGGCGACACACCGTTTGAAGACCTGCCGGACGATTACGTCTGCCCCGTCTGCCAGCAGCCCAAAAGCGTCTTCGTCAAAGAATAACTATTACCCATAGGGGGCGGCCGGCGGCCGAGGCACAACGCCCTCCCGGCGGGGCTACTACCCGTAGGGGGATAACGTCCTCCGGACAGGG
>JAJXEL010000041.1:0-3243 GCA_021639925.1 Alphaproteobacteria bacterium
AAATCTATGTTTCGCTGTATTTTACGGTAATGAAAAAAACGCGGATATTTTAATTTTATACGGGAAAAAGCTTTTGCAAAAAGGCAAAAAAAAGCCCCTCGTACAAACTGCAAAGGGGCTTTTTTTGTTTTAATCGTTTTGACTCAGCATTTTTTCGACGTCTTTGTCCGGCACTTCCTGCAAATGGTCAAACTGCCAATCGATTTTCCCGGTTCCCATTGACAGCGAACGCAGTTCGACGACAAAGTCGGCCATTTCCGATTGCGGCAGCCAGGCCTGAATGGTTTCCATGCCGGCCTGATCGTGCCCGCCGAAGTTTAAAATCTGGCCGCGCCGCTGGGAAAGCGACCGCTGGGCTTTGGACGTAAATTCGGGATAAACCGATACGTTCAGCGCCAAAACCGGTTCCAGCAAAACGGGGGTGCATTGGGGAATTCCTTCGCGCATTGCGGTTAATGCCGCCGTTTTAAACGCCTGGTCCGAACTGTCAACGTCATGATAAGACCCGTCGTATAAAGTAACGGATAAATCGACGACGGGGCAGCCGAATACGCCTTTGTTCAGGTATTCGCGAACGCCGTCTTCAACGGCTGAAAAATACTGTTTCGGCACGGCGCCGCCAACGATCGTTTGCGAAAATTCAAATCCCGCCCCGCGTTCCAGCGGCTTTATTTCCAGCCAGACGTCGCCGTACTGGCCGTGCCCGCCGCTTTGGCGTTTGTGTTTTCCCTGGACTTTGACGGATTTTGTAATTGTTTCTTTGTAAGGCGTTTTGGGGTTTGTTCCTTCAATGGAAACGTTAAAACGCGTTTCCAGTTTTTCCAAAGCCGTTTCCAGCTGTGTCCGGCCTTGTCCCCACAGCAGCATCTGGCCGGTGTCTTTGTTGAATTCAACCTGCAGAGACGCGTCTTCTTCGCATAGTTTTGCCAAAGCCTGCGACATTTTGACTTCTTCGCCCGTTTTTTTAGGTTTTAAAGCCATGGCGAAAACAGGTTTCAGCGGTTCCGGGAAAAACGGACAGGGTTCCCGTTTGTCCGCATGCGGCAAATCGCCCGTTTTCAGCCCGTCCATTTTGCCGAAAGCAACGATTTGTCCGGCTTCGGCAGAGGCGGTTTTGATTGTTTTTGTGCCCTGAACGGTATACAAACCGTTGATTTTTTCCGTGCCGAATACGGCTGTGTCGGTTATTTCGCCGTCAATGACGCGGGCATAGGACAGCTTTCCGATATGCGGCGCATGGCAGGTTTTGAAAACCAGCGCGGCCGGCGCGGAGGTTTCCGGCAGGCGGGCGCGGACGGTTTGCAAAGCGGCGACGTCATGGCGCAGCGTTTTTAATAACCGGAATACGCCGGCGTCCTGTTCCGCGGCGCCGAAAAATACGGGAACGACGGTGTTTTCGCTTAAGGCCGCGGCCAGGCTGGAAAAAACTTCTTCCTGCGCGGGAACGGCGTCTTCCAGCAGTTTTTCCAGCAAAGCGTCGTTGTGATCCGCCAGCTGTTCCAGCATTTCCCGGCGTTCTTCGTCATGTTTCAGGGAATCCGGCACTTTGACCAGATGGGCGGAAACATTGTCTTTGTATTCGCCGTCTTTGAACGCGTAAGCGCGTTCGCTGATCAGATCGACAAATCCGGTGATTTTGTCGTCTTCGCGGATCGGGACTTCGCGCAAAATCAGCGGCAGGCCGCAAACAGTCTGCAAAGCGTCAAAGATTTCGCGGATCGGCGCTTTGGTATTTTCGACTTTGTTAATAAAGATCAAATGCGGGACGGCCATGTCTTTCAGATACTTCAACAGCGGCGCGGCCATGACGGCGCGCGCGGGGTCGGGATCACAGACAACGATGGCGACGTCGCAGACGGTTAAAGCGTTATAAATTTCCTGCGTAAACTCACTGCTGCCCGGACAATCCAGAAAGACCCACGGTTCGTCCAAAAAACGCGCAGCGGCGACGGTTGTGTCAACGCCGGTCTGCCGTTTTTTGTTTTCCGACGCCGTATCGCCGGCGCGCGTCAAATCGGCCGCCGTTCCTTTGCGGTCTATTGTTCCCGTAACATATAACAGACTTTCCAGCAGGCTGGTTTTCCCGGAAGTATACGGCCCGACAATCGCCGCAACGCGGGTTTGAGATGTTTTTTGACTCATAAGCGCGCTCCCTGATAATTAAAAAGAGAATATCTTCTTTCAGGGTAGCGCGTTATGATAAGTTTTCAAAATTCTTTTTTTTCAGTCTGTTAAGGAATCGCAAAAACGTTTAATGCGTTCGCATGCTTTTTCCAGCGATTCCGTTGATGCGGCATAAGACAAACGGAAATACGGCGACAACCCGAACGCCGTTCCGGGAACGACGGCGACGCCTTCGCTTTCCAACAGGAACGTGACAAAATCGGTATCCGTTTTGATTTCTTTGCCGTCCGGCGTTTTTTTACCGATACACCCGGCAACGGACGGATACAAATAAAAAGCGCCTTGCGGAACGCGGCAGGACATGCCTTTGACCGCGTTTAACCGGGCGGCGACCATGTCGCGGCGCTGTTTAAAGATGTCGTTGCGTTCCTTTAAAAAATCCATCGGAGAATTTAAAGCGACAACGCCGGCGGACTGGCAGAAAGAAACGGCATGAGACGTGCTTTGCGACTGGATTTTGTTCGCGGCTTTGATGACTTCGACGGGGCCGGCGGCATACCCGACGCGCCAGCCGGTCATGGAAAACGATTTGGCCAGACCGTTGACCGTCAGCGTTCTGTTTTTCAGTGCCGGAGCGACAGCGGCAATACTGGCGGATTTAAAACCGTCATACACGATATGTTCGTAAATTTCGTCGCTGATGATCCAGACATGCGGATATTTTTCCAATACGTCCGCCAAAGCGCGCAGCTCGTCCGGCGTATAAGCCGCCCCCGACGGGTTGGAAGGCGAATTGATAATGAACCATTTTGTTTTGGGAGTAATCGCTTTTTCCAGATCGGACGGCGTAATTTTAAATCCGGTTTCTTCTTTTCCCGTAACAAAAACGGGCGTGCCTCCGGCAATCAGAACCATATCGGGATAGGAAACCCAATACGGCGCGGGAATAATGACTTCGTCGCCCGGATTGACCGTCGCCATGATAATATTAAATAAAGTTCCTTTGCCCCCGCAGTTGACGGTGATTTCTTCGGGTGTATAGTCCAGATCGTTTTCGCGTTTCAATTTGCCGCAGACAGCTTTGCGAAAAGCGAGCGTTCCGGGGACGGGCACATATTT
>JAJXEL010000041.1:3253-12953 GCA_021639925.1 Alphaproteobacteria bacterium
CCCGCGGTCAAGGGCGGCCTTTGCTTCGTCGCAAATATGTTTCGGCGTCGGAAAATCGGGTTCGCCGACCCCCAGATCAATAACGTCAACGCCCTGCGCTTTTAATTCCTTGGCTTTTGTCGTAACGGCCAAAGTGGCGGACGGCTTGACGGCCAACAAACGATCAGCGACAATACTCATTGTTTACCCCCTTTATTATATTAAAAACGGACGTTAGCATACTTTAGTCATTATCAGGCGTAAAGAGCTATTTTTCGATGATAATTTTTTCTTTCATTTCTGGCGGAAAACACAGTTCGGGCGGGCTGAGTCGGGATCCGATAAATAATCTGGCAACGTCTTGGCTTATTTCAACGGGGCGGCAGTTCCAGCCGGCGGTATCAAAAGGCAGCAAAGCCAGTAATTGCGGGGTTTCCTGGTAAACATGTTTGACGATCAAAGCGATTTTGGACGTCGTTGTGTTCAGCAGTCCGGCTGTTTTTTCTTTCATTTTTCCGTATTTGGCAATGTCCCATTTTTTCCAATGAGCATTCGGGTATTCGTCCGTAAAGCCCAATAATTTTATATTTTCATTTCGTTCGGCAATCTCTGCCGCAAAAGCCGCTGTCGGCAGTCCGGCTGTGACTAATAAAGTGCCTGCGGGCAGCGTAATTTTTTCTTCCAGCAGAAAACCGGTCTGCCTGTTTCCCCATTTATAGGACAAAAACGGTGTCAGCAGCAGAATACCCGTAAGAATGCTCAGGAAGCTCAGAAAGAAAATTTCTTTGAAAATATTTCCGGATTTTTTTAGATACCAGCCGGCTGATACCAAAATAATTGCACAGCCCGTTTCTATGGGAATTGTAAAGCGCAGATTTGCAGACGAGAGATTCCAGATAATGTAGGAAATAAAAAGCCACAAAGAAAAAAAGCGCATACGCCGCGATAAAACGGGAGCTTTTTTTAATGCCAGCAAAACAATCCGAATAAAACCGATAATGAAAACAAGAGCAAAACGAATATCGGAAATATCTGCGCAAACGCCGATTTTGCTGTCATAAGGGTGCAGGATTAGGTAAAACGGCAAAAAAAGTTGTTCATACCATTTCAGGTTGTACAAATGCAGCATATCGACATAATTGAAATCCGGATAATACGGGGATTTGAATATTTTGTTCCAGAACGGAAAGACGGGGTTTTCAAAATTCTGCCATAAAACGGCCGCCCAAAATCCATTGACTGCCAGATATCCCGTCAAACCGCCGGCGGCCAGCGTTGCTATGAACGTTTTCGGTCTGTCCAAGGATTTGTAAAGTAAAATTAAAGTCATTCCTGTAGACAGACAATAAACAGCGGCGGTTAATTTCAGTCCGGCGGCAGCGCCCAGACAAAGCCCCGCCGTAAAATAAGCCGGTGTTTTTTCGGGGAATTCCAGCAGCAGGTAAACGGCGGTCAAAATAAAAACGCTGACGGGAATTTCATGTGTTGACGTACCGATCTGAAACCAGACATCATATCCTGTCAGAGCAATCGACAGGCAAAGCGCCAAACAGAGTTTTCCTCCGGTTTTCGCGGGGTTGAAAAACAGCAATGCTATTTTGAAAAAAACAAACATTAAAGCCCCGAAAGGCAGGCCTGTTATAAAATAGTACATGGACATATTTTCTTTAAAAACCTGATTTAACAGAAAAAAGAAACTGTCCAGCAGCGGGTTATAATAAGTCGGAAGAGCCGATGCGGCAATATCCGTCATCAGACGGTTGTTTAGGAAAGCAAATCCGTTATAATAGTGATATTGAATAAAATCGAACAACAGTTCATATTTCAGCGTTGCCGAAATAAGGCCGCCCGCAATCAAAAATATTCCCAAACAAATTGAATTAAAAAATCTGCATTGCCGTGTCATGGCGTGTTTTCCTTTCGGATTTCGGGGGACAGGCATAATTTTACATTTGAAAACAGAATGGATTTTAAATGGGCGGGTATTTTTTATGTGCGGCAATCCCATTGGCGCAGCCGGGGATTTTCCTGCGTTACCAATCCGAAAGCGTCCTGATACAAAGCCGCCCGGTTTTGGGCCGTTTTTATTAACTGTCCGCGTTTTTGATCTGTTTTGCCGATCCGCGCCAGATCCCATTCGTGCCATTGTTCGTCTGAAGGCGATATTAAAATGATTTTGACTGTCGGGTTGTCTCTGGCAATTTCAGCGGCAATGCCCGCCAAAGGAAAGCGGTATATTTCCAAAACGGTATTTTCGGGCAGATTAACTTTTTCTTTTAAAAAGCCGGTCTGATCTCTTTTTCCCCAGGGAGCGGAAAGAACAACGGTCGATGTCAGGATAAACAAAGCGATCAAAGCGGCGGAATAATAAAAAGCTTCGCCGAAAACAAAATCCGGTTTTTTTATGGCGGAAAAAATAAACGCCAAAGTAACGGCGCCGACGGTTTCAATCGGAATAATAAAACGCAGATTGGCGGAAACGCTTAACCAGATGACATAAGAAACGAACAGCCACAGCGCGGTTTTTTTTATTAAAGGGGGAACGACGATTTTTTTTAATATCAAAAACGGCAGGAAAATAATACCGGCAATAAACAATACCGCCAGTCTGAAATCCGTCAGTTCCTGCAGCGCGCCGACAGAAGATGAAAACGGGTGGACAATCAGGAAAAAAGGCAGGAAAACCAGCTGATACCATCGCAGCCCGTTAAGGTGCAGCATGTCGACATAATTTTGATCCAGATAATACGGAGATTTAAAAATTTTGTTCCAAAACGGAAAAACGGGATTTTCAAAATTCTGCCATAAGGTGACCGCCCAAAATCCGTTAACGGCTAAATATCCCGATAAGCCCCCCAAAATAAACCGGGCAATCAAAACAACCGGCTTGTTCAGGGATTTATATGACAAGATCAATGTTATTCCCGTTGATACGCAGTAAACCGCTGCCGTCAGCTTGAATCCGGCCGCCGCGCCCAACAGGAAACCCGCCGGCAGATAAACGGCTTTTAATTCCGGGTATTTTAACAGCAAATAAAAAGAGCAAAGAATCAGGGACGCCAGAAATATTTCATGGGAACACGTTCCGATCTGAAACCAGGTTGCCACGCCCGTCGCCCCGATAATCAGGCAGGCGGCGCAGCAGCATTTTCCTTTGATGGTTTTAAAATCGAAAAACAACAGCGAAATTTTGAACAAAACAAACATCAGAAATCCGAACGGCAGCCCGGTAAGAAAGCAGTAAAGCGTTGTGTTGTCTTTGCAAAAATCATTTAACAGATATAAAAGCGTGTCCAACAGCGGGTTATAATACGTCGCGACGGACGCCGGGGCGATATCCGTCGTCAGCCGGTTATTTAGAAAAGCAAAACCGTTGTAGTGGTGATACAGCAGCAGATCATAAGTCAATTCATATTTCAATGCCGCGGAAATTAATCCGCCCGCCGCCAAAAACAAAGAAAATACAAATACTTGAAGGAAGATCTGCTTTTTTTGCATTTATTTTCCTTTTATCTTCTTGCAAAACAACAGGCAGTCTATCTAAATAAGAACAGATATTCAACTTTTATCAGGGACGTTTCACGTGAATACCATTCCGATGTATCAGCCGATGACATCAACGCAGCCCGCCGAATTCAAGCTGGTGTCGGCTTTTGCTCCTGCCGGCGATCAGCCCGAAGCGATACAGGCGCTGGTCAACGGTTTGAAAAACGGCGAACGCGATCAGGTTCTGCTGGGGGTAACGGGGTCGGGAAAGACCTTTACGATGGCGCAGATTATTAAACAAATGAAGCGTCCCGCTTTGATTTTGGCGCCGAACAAGATTTTAGCCGCTCAGCTGTACGGGGAAATGAAATCTTTTTTCCCGGAAAACGCCGTCGAGTATTTTGTTTCTTATTACGATTATTACCAGCCCGAAGCCTACATTCCGCGCACGGATACATATATCGAAAAGGATTCTGCCATTAACGAACAGATCGACCGTATGCGCCACGGGGCGACGCGGCATATTTTGGAACGCCGCGACGTGGTAATCGTTGCTTCGGTATCGTGCATTTACGGTCTGGGCAGTGTGGAATCGTATTCGTCCATGGCGTTTACGGTGCGGGCGGGGCAGTCGTATGACATTCGGGAAATTGCGCGGCAGCTGGTTGATTTGCAGTATCAGCGCAACGATCTGGCTTTTACACGCGGCACGTTCCGGTTAAAAGGCGACGTTTTGGATATTTTTCCGTCCCACTACGAAGATCTGGCCTGGCGGCTGTCCTTTTTCGGCGACGAGCTGGAGTCTGTTTGCGAATTTGATCCGCTGACGGGCGAAAAAAAGCTGGAGTTAAAAGAAATTACCGTTTATCCGGCCAGCCACTACGTGACGCCGCGTCCGGCTTTGTCGCAGGCAATGAAGACAATCCGGGAAGAGCTGAAAGAACGTTTGTATTATTATACGTCGGAAAACAAACCGTTGGAAGCCGAACGGATCGAACAAAGAACGCGTTTTGATCTGGAAATGCTGGAAGCGACCGGACATTGCAAAGGCATTGAAAACTATTCGCGTCATTTAACCGGCCGCGCGCCGGGCGAACCGCCGCCGACTTTGTTTGAATATCTGCCCAAAGACGCGATTTTGTTCGTAGACGAAAGCCATGTTTCCGTTCCGCAGCTGGGCGGTATGTATCGCGGCGACTTTAACCGCAAAAGCACGCTGGCGACGTACGGATTCCGTCTGCCCAGTTGTGTGGACAACCGGCCTTTGAAATTTGAAGAATGGGATAAAATGCGTCCGCAGACGATTTTTGTTTCTGCCACTCCCGGCCCGTGGGAGCTGAACCGGACACATGGGGAATTTACCGAACAGATCATTCGCCCGACGGGGCTGCTGGATCCGCTGTGCGAAGTCCGCCCCGTTTCGTCGCAGGTGGACGATCTGCTGGCGGAATGCCGTCTGTGTGCCGAGAAAGGACAGCGCGTTCTGGTTACGACGCTGACAAAAAAAATGGCCGAAGATTTAACGGACTATCTGGCGGAAAACGGCGTTAAAGTTCGTTATATGCATTCGGATATTGATACGCTGGAACGTATTGAAATCGTCCGGGATTTAAGGCTGGGCGCGTTTGATGTTCTGGTCGGCATCAATTTGCTGCGCGAAGGGCTGGATATTCCCGAATGCGCTCTGGTTGCGATTTTGGACGCGGATAAAGAAGGCTTTTTGCGTTCGGACCGTTCTTTGATTCAGACGATCGGCCGCGCCGCGCGAAATGCCGAAGGCCGCGTTATCCTTTATGCTGACAGAATAACGGAATCGATGAAACGGGCGCTGGGCGAAACGGCGCGCCGCCGGGAAAAACAGCAGAAATTTAACGCCGAACACGGCATCATTCCGCAGACGATCAAACGCGACGTCGCCGATATTTTGCAGGAACTGTGCGAAAAAGAAGGCGTTGACAAACTGCCGCAGGGCAAAGAAAAAGATATGCTGGTTTCCGATAAGAAATTAAAAGATACGATCGCCAAACTGACCAAACAAATGCGCAAGGCGGCCGAGGATCTGGAATTTGAACAAGCCGCCAGGATCCGCGACGAAATCAAGCGGCTGGAACAAACGGCTTTGTCTTTATCGGGACTGTGACGAAGGACAGACCGTGTCCGCGATCTCTTTGGGAAAACAGACGGCATGCGTATTTTGTATATCGCGAACACATTTCATCATATGCGTGTCAATGTTGTGCCGGCCTGTAATCCAATAGGCTTTCGGGGCAGCCGAACGCGCGGCGGCTTTGATTTCTTCTCCCCATTTTGTTTGAGCAATGTATTTCCACAGATTTTCAAAACGGTTGACTATTCTGATGTCTCGTTTTTCGGCGATTTGCGCCAAAAAAGCTGAATTGCCTTCGCCGGCCGTTAAAAACAGCGTTTTGTCGGGAACATTCATCGCGCAAGGAAGCGCGGGTAACAATGTCGGTTCTGTCCGTCTGCTCCAGTAATCGGAATTCCATGTTGTCCCGATGCAAATAAAAAAACAAAAAAAGCAGAGTGAAATTTTTACAGCTTGTTTTAAAACGGAGCCTTCTGACGGTTTCAACGATATTGCCGCTTTGACAAAGAAAACGGGCAGCGTCATTTCAACGGGAATAAGATAGCGAAGAACCAAAAACGCTTTAAACCAGATCAGCCATGACAAAATCAGCCAGACGATTAAAAATTTTTCCCGCCGGGACAACGGTGTTTTATGTGCTTTGAATATCCATATGATCAGCAAAACGCAAGCCAAAAACCATCGGAAATCCGAAAAGTTCAGATGATCTAAAGTCGGTTCGGCGCCTTTGGTTACGGAAATCAGCAATAACGGCAGAAAAATCAGAGAAATAAAGGACTTGTCAATTTGCGGGGCTTCAAACGTCTGCATGGAAAAATTAATATCTGCAAAATAGGGCGAATGAAAAAAGCCGTTGAGAAAAGGAAAAAACGGATTTTGATACAATTTGAACAAACGCCAGGCCCAAAAACCGTCAGCTGCCAAAAATCCGCCGATACCACATAAAGCAAATAACGCGACCTGTTTCGGGTTACGGAAATTGAACAATAAAAACGCTATGCCCGATGACAAGCAATAAGTCGCGGCGGTCAGTTTCAATCCCGCGGCCGCTCCCAGCAAAAACGCGGCGCAGAATTCTTTTTCACCTTTCAGCATGAAATACAAAGCGGCCAGCACCAAAACGGCAACGGGAATTTCATTGGTGCTTGTTCTTATTTGAAACCGGGTTGCAACGACGGTTGTTCCCAGTACATGCGCGGCAGCGACGGCAAATTTATTTTGGAAAAACAGGAAATAAATTTTCATACAGATAAACAATAATATGCCGAAAACGCAACCCGTTATTGCCAGATAAATGTTAGGAAAATTATTCAAGTATTTAATTAAAAACCAGCCGATAGCGTCCAACAGCGGATTGAAAAACGTATGTATATTCGCCGGCGCGACGTCAATTTCCAACCGGTTATGTACAAAGGCAAATCCGTTATAATAATGATAATGCAGCAAATCGTAATAAATTTCGAAACGCAGCAACAAACTTAAAACAGCCCCGATGATCATGCATACAACCAGAGCCGGTACATTTTTTTTGAAAGAAACAGGGAAACGAAACGTCATCAACGCAACGGAAACAAAGAATTATAATCAACGCCCTTGTAACGTTTTTCGACCGGTCTGGGCATGCTTTGCGCTGTTGACAATAATCCGCGGCTGCGCAAAGTCCATTCCATATTCTGCATTTTTTCGCGGTATTCCGGGTGGTCGCCGATAATAACGCTGAACCAGTAATAGGAATCGATCGGGTTATACAAAGGCGTTAAATCGTCCTGATAAAAAAACGCCAGCTGTTCCTGTGCGGCCCTTTGCCCCGACTGCGCCGCCAAAGTCAGCCATTTTTGCGCCGTATAACTGTTTTTAACGCCGGCCAGGCCGTATAAATAAATCATGCCGACCATATACTGCGCGTCCATATCGCCGTTTTCCGCCGGTTCGGCCAGATATTTCAAAGCTTCGGGATAATTAGCGGTGTTAAAAGCCGCAATGCCTCTTTCAACTTTTGTATGCGGGGAAAAGCCGGTGGAAAAATAGTCAGGGACTAAAACACAGGCGGACAGCCATAAAACGACCGGCAAAAGCAACAGTGGTTTCATGATTATCTTCCTGTTTTTTGGCGCAAAAGCGCTGCTTGCAGCAAAGGTTGAGGCGCGCGGTTTCGGGGTTGTTTTTCGTCCAGCCGGACATTGATTTCGAAAACGCGTTTTAAAATACCGCGGTCTTCTTTTGTCCGTTTGCGCAGTTCGCGCTGTAAATTGATCAGATCCTGCGGCGCCATGTAAGTGGTGTCCAGCAGGACGGCAACCGGTTCTTTTTGCCCCGTTTTTTTGTTCGGGTGATCTTTGTCCAGCTGGTTTAAAATCGTTTCCGCATTGCCGACGGGATCAAATTCCCATTTGTCGCCCGGTTTCGGGGACAGCGGCGTTTTGACGTCGAACGGGTATCCGTCCCCGTCGTAAAAATCAATATAAGGGGAATCCGAACGCGTTGCCGGCCCCTTGATTTTATGGGACATGTCCGCTTCGGCAATAGCCATTGCTTCGCGGATAATTTTGCCGATTTTGTTGCCGTGATGCGCGGGATCGTTTGTCAGTTCGTCAAAATTCGGGTAATTCCGGTAACGGGCGGGCACGTCGTCCAAAGTTCTGATTTCCGCCTGGCGGCTTTGCTGTCCGCCGGCCGTTTCGACGCGGGAAGGTTCCGGTAAATCCTGCATGTGACACCTCTGTGATAAAATTTTATTTATTTTGCTCTAAAAACACAGGGTTGTCCAGAGGTATGTTTTCGGCGAAAAAGAGAAGTTCGGCCTTTTTTCAAAACAGCCCGCGCAAAACAACAAAGCATATTTTGCAAACTTGATTGTCGCGGACAAATCCCTTATTTTCTTATTCGGAAAGGAGAAAAAATGGTTTCTTTGCCCGATCAGGCAAGTCCTGAAGAATTAATGTCTTTTGTCCGCCCGTTATATCCAAATGGGATATTTCCTTTAGGGCCGGGTTGGCAGATAGTATTTTATGCTTTGGGCGGTCTTGTGCTGGCGGGAATTCTTCTTTACAACAGCCCGCCCGCGAAACGGCGCCGGGAAGCGTTTGGCGTTTTCAATGCTTTGCGCCGCCGCTTTTCGGATAACGGGGACGTTTCCATGCTGGCCGGCGGTTTGTCGGTTTTGATGCGCCGCGCGGCTTTGGCGCGGTTCGGACGGGAAAAAACCGCCGATTTAAACGGGCGGGCGTGGATTGATTTTTTGGAACGAACGGGGGCGGATTTGGACGAACGGGATAAACAGCTGCTGGAAAATCAGGCGTATGCGCCGCCGATGCGCGATGCGGATTTTGCGCGCGGCCGGCATTTGCTGGCGTCCGCACGCAAATGGCTGGAGAAAAATCTATGACCGGTTTCGCGTATCCGATGATGTTTCTGCTGTTGGCGCTGCCGCTGGTGATGCGTGTCGTCCTGCCGCGCGTAAACGATAAAAATGAAGACGCGCTGAAGGTTCCTTTCTTTGACGACATGCGCCGTTTGTCGCCGCCGGGCGGGCGGTCCGTTTTCGGCGGCCTGCGTTTCAGGCGGCTGCTGGGGGCGCTGATCTGGATTTTGCTGGTTGCGGCGGCCGCGAACCCGCAATGGGGCGGCGAACCTTCGAAAGTCCCGTCCGAAGGACGCAATCTGATGATGGTTTTGGATATTTCCGGTTCGATGCAGGAAGCGGATTTCGCCATTCAAAATCAGGCTGTGCGTCGTTGGGACGCGGTGCGGGCCGTCGCGGACGCCTTTGTTCAAAAACGTCAGGGCGACCGGATCGGCGTCGTTTTGTTCGGGGAAAGGTCTTATCTGTATATTCCTTTGACATATGATTTAAAAACGGTTTCCGATCTGTTAAAAGAAGCCGACGTCGGTATGGCCGGAACGCAGACGGCGATCGGGGACGCGCTGGGACTGGCGTTAAAGACGATGATTGACGTTCCCGCCGAAAGCCGGGTCGTCGTTTTATTGTCTGACGGCGCGGCGAACGCCGGCGTAATGAAACCGCAGGAAGCCGCTGAACTGGCCGAAAAAATGGGCGTTAAGGTTTATACGATCGGGGCGGGATCCGATGCGGTTCAGATGATGGGAATGTTTGGCATGATGCAAATG
>JAJXEL010000041.1:12963-14619 GCA_021639925.1 Alphaproteobacteria bacterium
CGCGCGGTGATGAAATTGATGAAAAGACGCTGCGGGAAATTGCGCGAAAAACCGGGGGCCGGTATTTCAGGGCTAAAAATACGCGGGAACTGCTGGAAATTTACAAAGAAATCGACGCTTTGGAACCGGTCGTAAACGACGATGTGTTTGTTCGCCCGGTCAAAACGCTGTTTTACTATCCCCTGGCCGCCGCTTTTATTTTAAGCGTTCTGGGGGCCGCGCTGTTTATGACGGGCAGGAGGACGGCATGACGGAATTTCATTTTCTGCGCCCCGAATGGCTGTGGGGTTTCGCCGTTTTTCTTCTTTTGCCTTTTTTGGCGGGCAAAACCCGAGGCGGCGGCGGGTGGTGGCAAAACTTCTGCGACAGGGTTTTGCTGCGTTCCCAGCTGGTATCCGGATCGGCCGCGCGGTTGTTTTGGCCTTTTTTCCTGATTTCCGTCTGCTGGGCGCTGGCTTTGTTTGCTCTGGCCGGGCCGGCGTGGGAAAAACTGCCGCAGCCGGCCGTAAAAAAGGGAATTGACACCGTTTATCTGCTGGATATTTCCGTTTTTATGACGCCGTCTGACGTAAAACCGTCGCGTATGGATCGCGCGCGTTTTAAAATGCATGATTTTCTGCAGGAAACAAAAGACGGACAGAACGCTTTGATTTTGTATGACAACGAACCGTTTGTCGCCGTTCCTTTAACGACGGACCAAAAAGTCATTGAACAGATGCTGCCGACAATACAGGCCGGTATGATGGGCGGCCGTATGCCGGACGTCAATCTGGCTTTGCGTAAGGCGGCAGATCTGCTGAAACAGGCCGGCGCCGCGAAAGGACGTATTGTTTTGCTGGGCGGTTATATTTGTGACGATGAAATGCCGCAGGTATTAAAAACGGCGGAAGAATTGAAAAAAGAAGGTTATACGCTGTCCGTTCTGGGAATTGGAACGGATTACGGCGCGCCGCTGCAAATGCCGGACGGGGCTTTTTTGATGCATCAGGGCAAGCCCGTTTTGTCATCTTTGTCCCATCAGAATATGAAAAAGGCGGCGCAGGCGGGCGGCGGCGTTTACCGCACGATGACTTTGAACGAAGACGATATTCTGGCCGTGATCGGCGCGACGCCGCAGACGCCGGACATTTCCGACGCCGGGCCGCAGGAAGAAACGACGGCGGATACATGGAAAGATTTCGGGGCGGTTTTGTGTATTTTGATCCTGCCGTTCGCCGCTTTCGGATACCGCAGAGGCTGGCTGGGCGGGCTGATGCTGTTTATTGTGTTTTCTTCTTCGCCGGCTTTTGCCTGGTCGCTGTCCGATTTATGGACGCGCCCCGACCGCCGGGAAGCCGAACGTATCGCGGCGGGTGAAAAACCGCAGGATCCCGCTGTTTTTAAAAGCAATGCCTGGCGGGGGGCCGCAGCCTATAAAGCCGGAGATTATCAATCGGCTTTGGCCGCTTTGAACGAACCGGCGGATACGGAAATGTGGTATAATCAGGGAAACGCTTTGGCGCAGACGGGACAGTACAGCCAGGCGATAGAGGCTTATAAAAAAGTACTGGAAGAAAACCCTGATCATGCCGATGCGGCTTTTAATAAAAAATATCTGGAAGCTCAGCTGAAAAATAATCAGAACCAGCAACAACAACAGGATCAGCAACAGCAACA
>JAJXEL010000042.1:0-5522 GCA_021639925.1 Alphaproteobacteria bacterium
GTGTATTTTGACATAAAGACAATGTCGTTGTTTCTGCCGATCGCCTGATCGCACAGCGCGATAACGTCCGCGCGGCGGGTGACTTTGGCATAAACGGCCGATCCCGCGGAAAGCTTTTCCGTTTCCCGCGCCGGCTGCCGGTTAAAATCGACCCGGACCTCCGCGTCGTTTTCCAGATTAAAAAAAACGCCGTCTTTTTCCCGGCCGCCGCCTAAAAACAAAACGTCAATCTTGCCGGCCTGATCATAAACGGGCAAAAACGATTCCAATAAATCGGACAGTCCCGGATTTTCATAACGTTCCAGATTGCCCTTAACCAGCCAGTGGCCGCGCATATACCCGTTCGGCGTTCCTGTCACCAGCTTGCTTAATTCTTCAGGTTTGCGCGCATCGCCCAATAAATCCAGAACCGCCTGCGTCTGTTCTTTAGTCGGGGTCACACCCGGACCTTTGACCAAAACGGCGTTTTTATCCCCGCCGGCCAGCTCGATCGTTTCGCGGATCACTTCGCCGTTGGTCTGGATTCGTCCTTTTAAACTCCAGTCATGTTCGCGCAGGCGCTTTTCCCCGATAAAGTCCGAAAAAGGCTCTATCAGTTCTTTTTTCACAATGTCATACGCCGCGCCGGCCGCTTCTTCGGGCAGAGCGACGTCAATAAACGCTTTAACCATTTTTAACTGCCTTAAAATATTCCTCAACTGACGGGAAACGCCCCAAAACTGCGGCAACAGCCTCCAACTGCGCCGAAACCAGATAAACGGAAGCTTCGTCGCCCATGCGCGCTTTGAAGTTGCGCGTCGACGTCGTCAGGACGTTTTTTTTGCCTTTGACCCGTTCCTGATTGCCCATGCACAAAGAACAGCCCGCCACCTCGATCCGCGCGCCCCTGTCTGCCAGCGCCTTTAAAACGCCCGCCGTTTCCAGATCATGCGCGATCATGCGGGTCGGTGCGGCGACCCATGTTTCAACGCCCAACCGGTCAACGCCGCGGGTCAGACGTTCAAAAGCCTCAAAGTCTTTTTCCCCCGACATACATGACCCGATAAAACAAAATTCCGCCGGCGTTCCGGCAATTTCAGACAACGGCCTGACGTTGTCCGGCGTATGCGGACAGGCGATATACGGCTGATCGATTTCAGACAGGTCAATGTCTAAAACATAAGCATATTCCGCCCCGTCGTCCGCTTTAAATTCCTGCGGATTTTCAAGATAAACCGACAAAGCTTCACGTCTGTTTTCCAAAACGCCGCCGTTGTCGTATCCGCCGGCAATCATCTGTTCAACAACCGGCAGAGAATGGCCGCGCACATATGCCGCGACCGTTTCAAAAGGCTGTTCGAAATAAGCCGCCGCCGCGGAACGTTCCGCCGACGCGTTCGTCATTTTAAACACGTCGATCATATCGAACGGCCGGCCGCCACGTCTGAATTCGATGATTGTTCCTTCGAAAATATTTTTACCGAATACTTTCTGCGCTTTATACGGAATATAATTGACCAAATCGCGCACGGTAATACCGTCGTTAAATTCTCCGATCAGACGAACCAGAACGCTGTCCGGCACGGTAATTTCCGTAACGCCCGTCGCCGCGGCTTCCGCAATGCCGCCGGATCCCAAAGGAAAGCTTAAAGCCGTCGGAACGCGCGTATGCGAATCCCCGCCGACAACGATTGTGTTCGGAACAACCAGCTCGTTTAACCAGGAATGAATAATGCCGTCCCCCATATTCAAAGCGACGCCGCCGATTTCCCTGACAAAATCCGTCAGTTTTTTATTTGCCGCCACAACCGCCGGCGTACGAAATCCCAAAGCGGCGTTGTGGCACTGCGACTGCAAAAACAAAGGAACGGCCAGCTTCATCGCCGCCAAAGTACCCTGTAATTCCTGAACGGTCATGCCGCCCGTCGTATCCTGCGAAGCGACCGTGTCCACTTTGGCATAAACGGTCTGCCCCGGCCGGACGCTTTTTAAACCGGCTGCTTTGGCAATGATTTTTTGCGCCGCCGTCATCGGGCGGACCGCCGTATCCGCCGTTGCTGACGCATACGGCAGCTTAAAACTCTTTCCCAGAATTGCAGACGCGGCCGCCGTTAAAATTTTTCCCATGCGAAACGCCGTCGCTCCGCCGGCGCGCAGGTAATCGAGTTCATTTTGATCCAGCGGTTTAAACGCGGCGATTTCCCCGCCCGTTTCGGACAGGATTTTTCCCGTCCGCCAGACAACGCGGACTTTGTCGCCCGTGTGCAGCGTATCCGTATCGGTACGCACAATAATTGATCCCATATCCTGCGCCGTTTTGGCAAAAATGGGCCCCAAGACGCGGCCGGCGAAAATAACGGCGCGTGTTTTTTTATCCGGCTGAAAGCGGGTATCGTCATTTTCGACGCCGGTATTCCATTCAACATTGTTCATGCCCGATTTGCGCGAAGAGCTTGTCCCGATTTTATCGGCGGCCAAAGCAACGGGAATATCCGGATTTTCCGCCTTTAACGCGTCCAAAGCGGCCAGCAGGGCTTCATTCATAAAATAATGCCTGCCGTGAAAAGGAATATCCGTGCGCGTATGTCCGCCTTTGGAATGGGACAGAAAATCGGTAGACGCTTCGATTTCGTCAGGAATTTTAAAAACAACCAGCTTCGTTTCGTCTTCCAACGGTTTGCGGCGCGAAAACCAGTCCGCGCGCGCCCACGCTTCCAGCAAAGCCCGGGCATATTTATTCCCCGATTCATACAAAGCCGCGACGTCATTGACCGCCTGATGGATCAATACCAGTTCGGACAACACGCCGACGGCTTCGGGCGCGGTCTTGTCATTTTTCAACAAAGAAATCAAAACAGGAATATTATGCCCGCCTTTCATATATCCCAGCTGCATCACCGCCTGCTGCGGCGACAATCCGGGCACAACCGTTTTTTCCAAAGCGACACGCCCCAGAAAAGCGGCTTTAACGGCCGCCGCTTCCCCGGTTCCCGGCGGCACGCGGTTTAACAAAAGATCCAGCATTTGTTCCGGACGGTCTTTTTTTTCCAAAAGAATGATACAGGCTTTCACCTGTTCCGCGTTTAAAGGCAAAGGCGGCAGACCGTCCCGCTTTCTGGAAAGCGTTCCGTCTTCGGGGTGTTTCGGATCAAACGGACGCGGCGCATCGTACGCCGCGAAATAATCCTGCAAAATTTCTTCGGCAGTCATGGCGGTCCTTCTTTTTTCAGGGAATAATTAAACCATACAGTCCGGGATCGGGCATTTTAACCAGCTTTAACCCGTTTTCGTCCTTGATAAACGTCAACGTCGTTTCACCGCTTTGGTTATCAATGCCGTAACGCGGCGATTTGGCGGAACGGAAATAATAAATCGACGCCCGGTAAACGCCTGTCTGCGGATCAATCAAAGTCTGAAAAACGGACGTTCTGTAATCCACGTCGGAAAAACCGGCAAAATCGTTTTCGACGGCGATTTGCAGCTGATCCCGCTTTCCGTCGTATTCCGGACTGATAAAAAACATGAATTGTTCGATATTTTTATCTTTATAAGCCTGATTCATCTGATTTAACGTCCGGCTGACTTCGGCGGACGGATCAATGACGGCGCACCCAGCCAGCAAAACAAACAGCAAAAAAACGACTTTTTTCATGCTTCTTCCTTCAGACCGCCGGATTGTTTACTGGGCGACGGGCGTTTGCTGCGCCGCGGCAAAGTCGTGCAGGGCAACGAAAACCGTGCGTGTAAAAACAGCATGTTTTTTATTGATTTCCGCCTGCTTTGATTTCGGATACGTATAGCGGATACGCGCATAAGTCATCAGGTCTTTGTTCGCCCCCAAAACCAGCAAAGACTTTTTGGCTTCGTCGCGCTGATTAAACTGAACGTCCGTTTCCAACACCTGATAATTTACGCTGCGCCAGCGGAAAGTCCGCGGTTTTTTCGTTCCCGTTTTTACGTTCGAATACAGCCCCGAATCCTGCATTGCCTGAATTTCCTGCAAATGCCGGTCCATCAAAGCTTCCATATTCTGGTCAATTTCGGCGGGAATGCCGAAGTCCTGATTGTTATAAATAAAAACGGTCGCGACAATATCGTCCGCCGTATAAGCGCGGGTAAATCCGGCGCCGCGCTGATTTTGTTCCCGGTCGGCCACCGGTTCGACAGATTTCAGGCCGGCAATTTCGTCAGGCAGGGATTCCGTAACATTTTTTTGCATTTCGACAACCTGCGCCTGAACCCTGTCCGTCAGGGACAGCCTGACGGCCGCCTGTTGTTCTTTGCCGGAAGTCGTCGCGCAGGAAGCCAGCGCAAGCGTTAAAGAAAAAATTTTAAAAGCCGTATTCATCAGATATCCTCATTCCTTGCAGCCCGAGTGCATTTTACCAAAAGAGGCGGAAAAATCAAAACGCTTATTTCACCTTTTCGCTTTTGCGCGCGCAACGGTAAAAACAGGCAATTCCGCCGGACCATGCGTCCCGAAAAAAGAATTCGGAATAAAAACGCTTTGTCCGATCCGCCCGGGCGAAAGAACGGATACTTCTTTTTTTGAAAAACCGTCAATGACGGCGGACACAACCACGTCAACGGGGGAAAACGACGCCGGCGGCAGAAACGACAAAACGTCTCCTTTTTCGATTTTCTGATAAATAACGACCTCCGCCCCTTCGTCCGTCCAGCGCGTAATCGCGCCGGCGTTGCGCCAATCGCTTACACTTTGCACCGTTTCATAATTCTGCGCCGAACCGTCCGGCACGCCGTCAAAAAATCCCGCCGTATACCCGCGGTTCTGCAGCGTGTCCAATTCGGCCTGATACTTTTCAAACCGCCAGCCGTCCGGATCCTCAAACCAGTCGTCAATCGCTTTCCGGTACGCCCTGGCCGTCTGCGCGACATAATACGGCGTTTTGTTGCGCCCTTCGATTTTTAACAGGTCGATTCCCGCATTTAAAATCAGATCCAGTTTCGGCATTAAACACAAATCCCTGGAATTCATGATATAAGTACCGCGGTTATCTTCTTCGACCGGCAGAAATTCGCCGGGACGCTGTTCTTCTTCCAGATACAGTTTATACTTCCAACGACAGGCATGCGCGCATTTGCCGCGGTTGGCGCTGCGCCCCGTCATAAACGCGGACAAAAGACAGCGCCCCGAATAGCTCATGCACATCGCGCCGTGCACAAACATTTCAATTTTCATGTCTGGCGCCTGCCGTTTGATTTCGCAGATTTCTTTAAAAGACGTTTCGCGCGACAAAACGCAGACTTTCGCCCCCAGCGACTGCCAGAATTTAACGGTCAGCGCCGATCCGACGTTCGCCTGCGTCGATACGTGCAAAGGCGTTTGTGGCGCGTGTTCTTTCATAAACATAAACACGCCCGGGTCGGACACGATCAGCCCGTCGGGACGCAGCCGGTTGACGGTATCGGCAAATTCCGCCAGCTTTTCAACGTCGTCATTTCTGGAAAACAGGTTCAAGGTCAGATAAATCTTTTTATTTTTTTCATGCATAAGGGGCGTTTTGGCGGGACATCCTAGCCTT
>JAJXEL010000042.1:5532-14589 GCA_021639925.1 Alphaproteobacteria bacterium
ATCGCCAGTTCGACCGTATCGGCCGTAAATCCCCGATTGGCGCGCAAAGACAGCGACGGCAGGCCAGCATAAACGGCGTCCGCCCCGTACAAAAAAGCCGTCTGCAGCGCTTCGGGCGATCCGGCGGGCAAAAGCAATTCGGGTTTTTTCATATCGTTCCTTTTTTATTGCACCGTCAAACGGCGTCTTGAAAGCAAAATCTTTTCACCGTTTTTCAAAGTCATTTCAGCCCGTACTGTATGACTTCCCTTTTCCGGACGCCAGAAAAAAGTTTCTTCCCGCGCCGCCGGCTGCGGTTTTTCGTCAACAAACCAGACGATATCGGCGCCTTCGGGCAGAAAAGAAACGGAAAACGGATAACCCTGATGCTGTTGCGGCACACGGGGATCGACGGCCAGCATGACGCCGTCGGCAGGCGAAACAATGACGGGCGCGTCAGGTTCGAAAAACGCCGTTTCAACGACGTCGGGATCAAAGTATTCCGTTTTTTCCCCGATTGTTCTTTTTTCCAGACGCGCCGACAAGGGAAGCGGCCCGCTGTTTTTAATTTTGTTCAGCTCCGTAAACACCGAACGCAGCAACAAAGCCGGCCCGGACGCGCCCGTAACGTCCAGCATCGGTTCGTATGTCAGATTGCCCAGCCAGACGCCCGCGACAAAATCGGCGTTATACCCCATAGCCCAGGCGTCCCGGTAATCCGTTGACGTTCCGGTTTTGACCGCCGTCTGCACCGGGAAATTCAAAATGCTGTCCGCGCCGAATTCCAGCTGCCGGGCCAAAGGATCGGACAGAATATTGCC
Source organism: Alphaproteobacteria bacterium (assembly GCA_021639925.1). Taxonomy (GTDB): domain Bacteria; phylum Pseudomonadota; class Alphaproteobacteria; order CAAGCB01; family CAG-977; genus UBA11549. The sequence goes on from JAJXEL010000042.1 coordinate 6,333, forward strand.
GATCAGTGTCGCCGCCGTTTCGGGCAGCATACGCTTTTCCTTTTCGCCGTCCTGCTCTTTAAAAGCGCGCAAAGGCTTTAAAACGCCGCCGCCGGCCAGCATCAGATAAGCGCGCGACAATTCCAAAAGCGTTACTTCCGCATTGCCCAGCGCCAGCCCTTCGCGGTAAAAATCGGCGCTTTTTTCAAAATGAGAAAACCCCAGCCGCTGCAAAAAACCGAAATACGTTTTAATCCCGACAAATTCGATTGTTTTTAACGCCGGAATATTCAGTGAATTGCCCAAAGCCTGCCGCACGGTCACGTCGCCGTAATAACTGCGGCTGTAGTTTTTAAAATGATGCACGCCCGACCCGACCGCGCGGGCAAAAGGCGCGTCTTTGATTTTTGTCGCCGCCGTCATGCCTTTTGTCAGCGCCAGCCCATACAGAAGCGGCTTTTGCGCGGAAGCCGGCTGGCGCGGCGCCAAAACCGCATTGACGGCCGCGGTGTCTTTATCCGAACTTTCCACCGCCCAGGCCAGAATATTCCCCGTTTCGCGTTCTATTACCAAAACGGCGGCGTTTGAAACATGATGGTAACGCAAATCTTTTAAACGCTGCCGCGTCAAAGCGGCGACTTTTTTTTGCAAAAAAGCGTCCAAAGTCGTTTCGACCGCCCGTCCCGCGGGCAAATCAAGCGAACGGACATATTCCAGAAAATGCGGCGCGGCCACATTTAATTCCGGCGCGGACAAGTTGATTTTTTCCTTTAAAGCCGCCTGCAGTTCCGTTTTTGAAATAATATTTTGTTCTGCGAAGGCCCTCAGCTGACGGTCGATCAGCCCGTTGATTTTGTCCGCGGATCCGTACAGGTCAAACGAGCTGGGCGCGCGCACCAAAACGACCAAAGCCGCCGTTTCGCGCAAGCTCAGACGATCGGGCGTTTTTGAAAAATAAAACAAAGCCGCCTGTTTTACCCCGCGCCGGTTGGCCGCATACGGCACTTGGTTTAAGTAAAATTCCAAAATGTCGTTTTTTGAAAACCGGCGTTCCAGACGGACGGCGTCAATCCCTTCGACAATTTTTGAAAAAAACGTCCGCGGCCGGGGAATAATCATTCGGACGACCTGTTCGCTTAACGAACTGGCGCCGCGCACAATCTTTCCCGCCTTTATATTCTGAAACAAAGCGGCGGCTCTGGCCCGCCAGTCAACGCCCGAATGGGAATAAAAATTCCTGTCTTCGGCCGCGACGAACATTTTAACCAGCAAAGGCGGCGTCTCGTACAGCCGCAATGTATCATGCACATTCCAATAATTCAGATACGACGTATTTAACGGAATGCCGGAACGGTCCAGAAACTGAATCTTGTCCGCCCGCGCGGTCATACGGTCAAACGATTCCGGCAAATCGCCCGTATGCGCGAAAACAACCGCAGCGGCGGTCAGAACGATTCCCGCCGCCGCCGGTATGATTTTTTTCAGACTACGGCGCAACTTTGACCACATCTGCCGCCGTCAGCCCGAATACGTCAGGCGTGTACATCGCTTCGGCCTTTGCGGGAAAAGCGGTAAACACGCCGTCGGCAACGACCTGCGCCGCATAGGAAACCTGATGCGTTCCCGCGGGCAGATATTCCGCATAAAAACCGGCGTATGCATGGCCGATATCTTTAAAATCAAAAGCGCTTCTTTCCGAAACCTGACTCAGATCCGCCGCAGAAGCCGTCGCCAGCAAAGAACTGACCGGTTCGAACGCTCCGGCAACCGGATCGCGCAGCGCGACAAAATACCGCGTAACGGGATTGGCCACCGTCAGCGTGACCTTTACCAGATCGCCGCGTTTTAAAACGCTTGCAGCGTCAAGGGGAACAAAATCGCCGCCGCGTTTGACAAAGAAACGGCGTTCGACTTCCAGCCCCGCGTTTACGGAACGGGCAACGTCGGACGGATAGGACAAAGCCGTCGAATAATAATACCGCCCCTGCCCTTTTGCCGTTAATCCGACCGTCGTTTTCCGGCCGGCCTGATCCGCGGGCAGCAGAACCGCCGCGACCGCCGCAGGATCTGATTTTTCCGTAAACGAAGCCGACAAAATTTCCCGTTGGCCAAACGTTGCGCGGATATCCAGATCCACGTCCTGCGTCTGCGTTTTTTCGCTGTAAGTCTGCAGAGCCGTCATACAAAAAGCGTTGGCCTGCGTGTTGATCCACGTACCGTCCTTTTGACGCAGCGTGTATGCCCCGCGCATTAACATTTCCGCCTTTTCCGGATTGATCCCGGCAACGGCGTTCAAGGCCATGCACGTTGTTTTGGCAGACGACGACAATAAGGCATAGTTTCCTTTTTCGTCGTCCTTGAAAACCAGACTGCCCGACGTTTGATAAGAATCGTTCATCAAATCGTCAAACACCGCCTGATTGCCAGGGTTCAGCCGCAGATACAAAGCTTTGTCAAACGCGCTCATCAACGGTACAAGACGGTCGAAAACAGCGATATCGGCCGCGGTAATCAACCCTCTTTTTTTCAGAAAATCCGCAGACAGCAGACGCGTCGTCAACAATACCGCAGAATCCGCCGTCTGATCCGTGCGTTTAAACAATCCCAGCAAATAACCGGCCAGCTTTTCCTGTGTTTGATGCGGGATTTCATATCCGGCCCGTTCCAGATAATCGAAGGCATATGCCGTATAGGCGGACAAATACGGACTGACAAAGCGGTTTTCGGCAACGAAATAGGCCATGCCGCCGTTTTGCGCCTGGTAAGACGGCGCTTGCCCGATTGTTTCCGAAACGAATTCCCGCGCCTGCGGCCACAACTCGTCCGGCCAGACGGCCTGTTTTTCCGCCGCATAAACGGCTGCCGCGACCGCCCGGCTGATTTTCTGTTCCCAGCACGGGTGCGGATAATCGCGCATGGCTTCGACCGTCTGTTTCAGTCCGGTCAAAAAGCCGGGAGCCGCCGAAACCGACAACCGGCCGCCGTAAGCCTTCACGCCCGCCGGAATTTCAAGAGGAACGGAAACGTCCGTTCCCGAAGCGCTGCCGTATAAAGCCGCCGTTTCAAACGTCGTTAAATTCAAAACGGGCAGCGCCTGCTTCAAACCGTCCTGATTTTCCCCGTCGCCGGCCGTAAACGCGACAACGATTTCGCCCGCCGGATCCGACGGATTTAAACGTGCCCGCACTTCGTCAAAAAGGACGCTTTGACGTTCAAAGGGCTTTAAAACAATTTGTTTTTGTGCGGATACATTTTTATCCAGCGCGCCGGACACGCGGACCGACACCGAAACGGTTACCTGATCCGGCGTTCTGTTTAAAACAGACGCCGCAGGAACAAACGTATCCCCCGTGCGCAGCCGGTTGGGCAGCAAAGCCCTGATTTCCAAAGGCTGGGTCACGTTTACGCGCGCCTGCCCCATACCTGAAAATTCTTCGGGCGTCACGGCGACGACAATAATCCGCCACCCCGTCAGATTGTCGGGCAGCTTTGCTTCAAACGTGCCCCGGCCTTCTTTGTCCAGTTTCAGCGACGGATTGAAATAAGCGACAAATTTAAACACGTCGCGCATTGCGAAATCCGATCCGCCGTCGCCGCCCTGATTGGCGCCCTTCTTTTCGATTTTCTGGCGCCCGATCAGCTGTTCGACCAGACTGTACGTCCGCACGTCCAGATCCCCCAGCCTGTTTAATCCCTGATACGGATCAAAGCTTTCGGTTCCTTTGGGCAGCAAAGACAAAACGGCTTCGTCCACCACAATGACCGCGGCTTCGACAGGCTGCTTTTCGCGGCCGGGCAGCGCGGCCGTTATTTGCGCCGTCAAAGTCTGGCCGGGACGGTAATCCTGTTTTTGCGGCGTGACTTCAACCTTGATCCGGCGCGATTCGTCAGCGACGGGAATTTTGACATACCCCGTCCATTGCGCCGGCTTGCCCAAATCGGCCGTGCCGTCGACCGGTTTGTCCGCGCGCGGTGAAAAAGCCGCGACAGACACATAAACGCCGGGGAAAAAATTGTTTTCGACAGGAATTTCGATTTTTTCAACCGACCGGTCAAACGGCTGTACAAAGGAATCCAACACGCCGTAACGTTCAACCGTCACCAATGCCAAAGCGCCGGGAACAGGATTTTCAACCGTTAAAACGATTTTATCGCCGATTTGGTAATTTTCCTTATCGGGAACGATCTTCAAACGGTTTTCCGCCGACGCCCAGGGCACATAATCCGCGCCGTCAACATAAAAACTTAACCGGGACGAATGCCCGTTAATCGAAGCGACAGCTTTGTACATACCGCTTTGAGCCGGCGTAAAAGAACATTTCTGCGGTTTGGTCGCGCTCATTCCCATACATTCGCCGGCCTTTTCTTCCTGCGAAACATATTTCATCAGATAAGCGTTCCCGGCGGATTTTTCACGCACCAGTTTGTTGACCGTTCTGAAAAACGTAATTTTGACCGGAACGCCCGCGACCAGATTTTGCTTTGTATCGGCGACGACGTATTCGATACCGGCCGGTTTTCCCGCAACGGCGTCGCCGCCGCGGCGCAGGCCGACCAGGCGGTCGGTTGAAAAATAATCCGCCGAAGCAAATGAAGAAACCGCACGCCCCGAATCGTCGAACACTTTTGTTTCAAACCTGATTTTGCCATACGGTTTGGGCGATTTCGGCAACACGAACGTTTTTTGCAGCGCGCCTTTTTCATCGGACAGGCCGTCCTGATCAAACAATGTTTCGGGCGCATAATCTTTATCCGTTAAATCGGCGCTGAAGCTGAACGATTCCCCGTCTGTTTTCAAATTAAACGGCGCGAAGGACAAAACGGCGCTCTGGCGCATTTTGGCGCCCGCATAGGCTCCGCCGGAAAACAGCGAGGCCTGAGAATTAATCTGAACTTTGGCCCCGGCCTTAAAAACGCTTCCGTTAACTTCCGTAGCGGATCTAAACGCCGAAGCGGAAAAATCGGAAACCAGAAAACGCAGCGGATACAAAGCGGCGTCCCCGTGTTTCAGCGTTACGTCATACCACCCGGAAACGGCCTGCGGCGACAAAGTAAAACTGCCGTTTAAAGCGCCAAACGGCGATAACGACAATCCTTTTTGTTCAAATACCGTCTGCCCCATGGAATCGGCGATACTCAGATCATAACCGTTTTTCGGCGCTTTTCCCAGCATTTCGCCGTCAAGCTTTCGGACATAAATTTTAAAATCCGCCGTATCTCCGGGACGGTAAATCCCCTGCGGCGTAAAACCGAAAGCCCGCAAATACAGGTAAGGCGCCGGAGAATAAACGCTGGAAATGCTCCAATCGCTCAACGCGCCGGCAGACAGAGAAAACGAACCGTTCAAAGGCAGAACAGCCGTTTCTTTTCCTTTGGAAATCTGAACGAACAAAGAACTTTTATTAATGTCCCACTGGTTCAAATACGCCGCTTTCGGATCCAGTTTTTGATATCCGGGCAAATCGGCGCGGCCCGTTTTATCCGTTTTGTCATCGGCCAGAACGTCTTTTTTCCGCGGGGCGGACAACGGCCCGGCATACAGTTCGACCCGCGCCCCGGAAACAGGTTTGCCCGTTTTAAAATCAACCGCCCAGACCAAAGAAGAATCCCAGCCGATTTTGGCGACAACCTGCCACGGCGATACCGAAGCCGTAAAGAAATAGCGCCCTTGCAGCGCGGGAACGGTTTTGAAATTCCCGGCGACAAACCCGGATTTTCCGTCCAGCATGACGCGTACGCCGTAATCAAACGGGTACGATACATTCCTGATCGAAGGCAAAACTTCGGCAATATTATGAACGCCGGCGATTTCTTCGCGGGCGGTAAAGCCCGAAAAATCAACCTCCGCCTTGTTCAAATTTGTAGCATACCCGACAGCCTGCGTGTCTTCGCCGCTTTCCAGCACGACGGCCGAATACGGCAGCTTTAATTCCGCGCGGCGGTCGCCGGTTTTAAAAAAGAACGTTTCCGGCTTTTCGATTTTCGCCCCCCAGACGTCCGTCAGCGAATCCGATATGTTCAGCGTATACGTTTCCCCCGCTTTGGGCGCGAAAACGGAAATAACGTTCGACACGGCCGCCCGTTCGTTGACGGAAACGGCGGGCTGTCCCTTTACAAAACCGGAAACGTTTTCTAAAACCGTTTTGTCGGACAAAATAATATTGACGGGAAAATCAAACTGACATTCCGGAATATTCAGCCGCGTTTCTTCGGCGCCGTACGATTTGACCGAAAAATCTTTATCATAGCATTGCAGCGCTTCCGCCCGGAAAACGGGCAGAGTCCTTCCTTTGCCGGCGACGCCTTCCTTTTCGGATTTCAAATCCCCGCCGTTCAGCGCTTTGAACCCGGATTCGTAAACCAGTTCATAAGGCTGGTCCACCCCCAGATCCTTCACGGGGAAAACCAAGTATTTCGCCCGGCAGTCCGTTTCCCATTCCTGACATTCGCTTTGCGCGACGTCAACTTTGATTTTTTTCGAACCGGCTTTGAAAAACATATTGGAACGAACGGATTTCATCTGCGTATCCGTATCGAAAACAACGCGCCAGCGGGGACGTTGGGGCGTGATAAAATCCATAAAGCGAGTGCGGGAAACATTAATTTCCGGACGAACCGTTTCCAAAATAAACGACTGTCCTTTGTCCATTGATGCGCCGTCCGACGTTTTAAATTCCGGCTTTACTTTAACTTTGTACGATTCCGCAGCGGCCAAACGGTCTTTTTCCCCCAGAATACAGGCCAAAGACGATTGATTCAGCCAGCGCCACCGGCAGTTCAGCTTTGGTTTTATATCAATCGGAATCTGATCCGGATCGCGTTCCATTTCGCCCAAAGCGACAACGGGACGGTTAAATTCAAAAACAATTTTATCCGCCTGCCTGATTCCTTTTCCTTCGGGAACCATTCTTCGGACAAACAAAGAAGAATCGCCGGCGGCAGCTTGAAAAGAAAAACAAACCGAAAATAAAAAAAACAAAATTTTTTTTGACATACAAAGGCTCCCCGTGTTCTGATCGCAGTCAGAACAGCATCTTAACCGAAATTAACCGAAATGACCAGACTGAAACCCGGACTGACCCGCCTGATTAAGTATATCGTCATTTTAATATCAGGCATTTATGCCGCCGTTATTTCAAACGGATATCAAGCTGTTATTGACGGCGATACGATAAAAATCGGCCGGCAGACCGTGCGAATGGACGGCATGGACGCTCCGGAACTGGGACAGGACTGCCTGTGCAAAGGACAGACCGTCAAATGCGGCATACAGGCGAAAAAAGAACTGTACCGTTTCATCGGTTCCAACACCGTTGTTTGCGAAACCGGCGGGCGCGATTTTTACGGGCGCCTGATCGGGGAATGTTTTATCCGGAAAGACGGACAAAAAATCAGCCTTAACGAAATGATGATCAAAAACGGGCTGGCCATGGCGAAATACACCGACCAATTTTTAATTCAGGAATCCGAAGCGATCCGAAACCGGCGCGGTTTTTGGGCTTGCGAAGGTTTCGAAGATCCCATGTCTTTCAGAAAAACAGACTAAAAAATCAGACGGACCGTTCGATAACGCTTTGAATTTTTCCCGTTCTGTTAAAAACGGAATCAGAGTTCCGGGCGGAAAAGACATAGCTGCCGAACACAATAATCACCGCCGTCATCAACATCAGCCGCACCCCGGATTCGCGCGAGGAAATCAACAGCGCGCCCGTCATCACCATAACGGCCGATTCTGCCAATGAAACGGAAAAACCGTCCCAATGGCTGGCCGCGATAAACAGCAGGAAAGAACAGACCAGCACGAACATCGGAAAAGCAATATCCTGCCAGATATCTTGGGGCGTTCTGCCCGCCGCGGCGGGACGGCAGCACAAAGCGGCCAAAACAAATCCGGTGTAGACCAGACGGGACGGCATAACAAACGCCGCCGTTCCCCCGGCCGCAGCCGCCACTGAAACGGCAAAATAAAAGGAAGCGTTTGTCCGAAAGCCGTTCCGCCGTTCAAAGGCCGCGCAGATACACGCCGTATTCAAAATAAAAACGGCAAACAGCTGGGCCGGCAGCATCTGGCAGGGTTGAAAAGACAAAATATACGACGCGGCAAAAACGACGGCGGCCAGCGGCTGGGCTTTCAACGCCGGTTCCAGAATATTTCTGCGGATTTTGGGAAAGCCGGCGCAAACAACCGCCCCGGCCAGCCCGGCCGTCAAAACGGCAAATAAAAGCCACTGTTGTTTTTCAAAAAAGCAAACCGAAAACGAAACGCTTAATCCGAAAG
>JAJXEL010000191.1 GCA_021639925.1 Alphaproteobacteria bacterium
TTACTTACCTTATAAAATACCAAAAAACAGCCTTAGGAGTCAATCGGATTTTTGGACAAAATTTCCAGAAATTTTTCCTTACTTTTCTTATATAATTATTTCGCTTGACTTTCCTTGAACTGTTATCCTATTATTTTTTCGTCCCATGAGGGAGTAGTTTGCACACAACGGGTGTGTGGCAAGTCAACACCGTGGCCGCGATGTCGGTCTGGCTTGTCTTAAAGAACAAGACTCATGTACAGACTGAACTTTTTTCAGTTCGTACATGAGTCTTTTTTTAAATGTTAAAAGAGGTATTATTTATGGACGCTTTTACAAAGACTAAACAGCAGGTTTTAGACGAATTGGGCGTTTCGGAACAAAAAGGTTTGTCCGAAGAACAAGCTGTTGACAACGCCGTCCGTTTCGGCACGAACCAACTCTCCCGCCCGCCGCAGGAATCTTTGTTAAAGAAGATATGGAACAACCTGACCGAACCGATGGTTTTGATGCTGGTTGCGGCCGCCGTGATCGCGTTCGGGGTCAATTATGCCCGCGGACTGAACGGCGACGAAACGGAATACATCGAATGTGTCGGCATTATCGTCGCCATTTTTCTTTCTGTTTCTATTTCTTTGATTATGGAAGGGAAAAGCGCCAAAGCGTTTGAAGCCCTCAACAAAATGAAGGACGACATTCCCGCCAAAGTTTTCAGAAACGGGAAAGTCCGCCTGATCAGCCAAAAAGACATTGTCGTCGGCGATATTGTCTGCCTGGGCACGGGGGCGAAAGTCCCCGCGGACGGCCGCCTGCTGGAAAGCGTTGACCTGCGCGTGGAAGAAGCCTCTTTAACCGGCGAAAGCGAAGCGGTAAAAAAAGACGCCGAAGCCGTTTTTTCCGATCCGAAAACCCCCTTGGCCGACCGGACAAACATGCTTTATTCCGGAACGTTTGTCACTGCCGGTTCCGGCACCATGATCGTAACGGCAGTCGGCAATGAAACAGAATTCGGCCAGATTGCCAAAGAACTGTCGTCTACGGAAAAAAGCCTGACTCCCCTGCAAGAAAAACTGGCTCATCTGGGCAGCGTCATTGCGATTTGGGGCGTATCAATGGCAACGCTGGCTTTTTTAATCCAGCTGGGCATGTTTATTTCCGACGGAACGGCGAACCTCAGCAACATTTCGGAAGCTTTTATCACCAGCATCGTTCTGATCGTCGCCGCCGTGCCCGAAGGCCTGCCGACGACAGTCGCCATCTGCCTGGCGATCAATATCATTAAAATGTCCAAAGAAAACGCTCTGGTCAAAAAAATGATTGCCTGTGAAACGATCGGCTGCATTAACGTTATTTGCTCGGACAAGACGGGAACGCTGACCGAAAACAGAATGACCGTCCAGCAGGTCTGCGAACGGGGCGTTTTAAAACAGCCGCAGGACGTCGCGGACATGGATCTGCTGAAAAACTTCAGCCTGAATTCCACGGCTGATATCGGCATTGAAAACAACGCCTACACCTTCATCGGCAATCCGACGGAATGCGCTTTGCTGGTCGCGGCGGACAAAGCCGGAAAAGATTACCAGCAGATCCGCAAATCTTTTGGCATCGCGCATGTGTACCCGTTTTCATCGGATACAAAAAATATGACGACGGTTGTGCGCGGCGAAAACGGATATACCGTTTATACCAAAGGCAGCCCCGAAAAAATTCTGTCGATGTGTTCTTTGGACGCGGCGGAAAAACAAAAATACGAAGAACAAATCACCGCTTTTCAGGAAAAGGCCTGCCGTGTCATCGGCTTCGCGCATAAAAACATCGACTCCTGTCCGGATTTTGAAACCCAGCGCGACAGCATTGAAAGCGATTTGGTTTTCGACGGTTTTACCGCGATTGCCGACCCGCTGCGCAAAGAAGTTTACGACGCCGTGCGCAGCTGCCGCAAAGCCGGCATTGACGTTAAAATGCTGACGGGCGACAACATCGTCACCGCGACGGCAATCGCAAACGATCTGTCTTTGCTTGACGAAAACCATATTGCTTTGGAAGCCAAAGACATCGACGCTCTTAATGAAAAAGAACTGTCTGATCTTCTGCCGAAAATCCGCGTTATCGCCCGCAGTACGCCCGTTATAAAAATGCGCGTCGTAAAAGCGTTAAAGGCCATGAAATGCGTTGTTGCCGTCACCGGAGACGGCATTAATGACGCCCCTGCGATTAAAAATGCGGATATCGGCCTGGCCATGGGCATATCGGGAACGGAAGTTTCCAAAGAAGCCAGCGACGTCGTTCTGCTTGACGATTCTTTTTCAACGATTGTCAAAGCCATTCAATGGGGCCGCGGTATTTATGAAAACTTTCAACGCTTTATTCTGTTCCAGCTGACGGTCAACCTGTCTTCGGTTGTTGTCGTGCTTGTCTCTCTTCTGGCCGGTTTTCCGACGCCGTTTACGGCTTTGCAGCTGTTGTGGGTAAACCTGATCATGGACGGCCCTCCCGCCCTGACACTCAGCTTGGAACCGATTCGCAGCACTTTAATGGACAATAAACCGACCCCGCGTAACGCAAGTATTGTCACAAAAGAAATGCTGGCCCGCATTATCTTCAACGGCCTGTTCATTTCCGCCGTGTTTATGCTTCAGACCTCTCAAAATATTCTGGGCGGTACGCCAGAACAAAACCGCACGATCTTGTTTACGCTGTTCGTCATGTTCCAGCTGATGAACGCATTTTCCTGCCGGGAATTGACACATGAAAGCATTTTCAGACATTTCTTTGACAACAAACTGATGCTG
>JAJXEL010000043.1 GCA_021639925.1 Alphaproteobacteria bacterium
TCTATGGACACTTATGATCCCGACCGTTTTGCCTACGATCAGGAATTGCTGCGCCGTTTTTATTTACAGCACGGCTATATGGATTTTAACATTATTTCTTCTTCTGCCGAACTGTCGCCGAATCGCGAAGATTTTTATCTGACTCTGGTTATGGAAGAAGGCCCGCGTTACAAAGTCGGCGATGTTACGGTCGTTTCCGATTTAAAGGGGCTGGACGCCGACAGTGTAGCGGACGTTGTTTCCGTAAAATCCGGCGCGTGGTTTAATAATGTCAAGGTTGAAAACAGCGAAATAGCGCTGATTAATGCCGTCGGGGCAAAAGGATTCCCGTTTGTTGACGTTTCTTCGGATCTGAAAAAGCGCGAAGGAGAAGACGTTGTCGACGTCGTTTTCAATATCAAAGAAGGACAGCATCTGTTTATTGATGAAATTCAGATTACGGGGAATGCCCGCACGCAGGACCGCGTGATCCGGCGCGAATTCCGTTTTGCCGAAGGCGACGCTTACAGCCCGGCAAAAATCCGCCGTTCCAAACAGAGAATTGAAAATCTGAATTATTTTGACCGTGTTACGATGGACATCGAACCGGTGGAAGGCTCGCCGGACAGGGCGATTTTAAAAACGGACGTATCGGAAAAATCGACGGGATCTTTGAAATTGGGGGTCGGCTGGTCGTCGTATGACGGGCCGCTGGCCGAAGTTTCCGTTCAGGAAAATAACTTTTTGGGAACGGGGCGCAGAGTCGGCGTTTCCGCTTCGGTTGCCGAAGAAAAAACGCTGTTTGACATCAGTTTTGTCGAACCGTGGTTTTTGGACAGAGAATTGTCTTTGGGGTTTGACCTTTTTTACCTGACGCGGAATTATTCGGACCGCAGTTCGTATGATTCGGAAATGGGCGGCGGTTCTGTTTCCCTGAGCTGGAAATATACCGAAGAACTGTCGCATACCGTAAAATATACGCTGCGCCAGGATAAAATCGTGGACGTCAGTGAATCGGCTTCTATTTACGTTAAGGAACAGGAAGGCACGACGCTGACGTCTATGGTCAGCCAGACATTGTTCTGGGATTATCTGGACAACCGCTATAACCCGTCGGAAGGATATTACGTTTCTTTGTCAAACGATTTGGCCGGTTTCGGCGGCGATACGCGTTATCTGCGCACGGACGTCAGCGCGGCGTATTATTATCCGTTGTCGGACAAATGGGTTTTGGGGCTGTCAACGTCCGGCGGGTACATCTTTGGCATCGGACAGGACGTCCGTCTGAATAACCGTTATTTCCTGGGCGGAGCGACACTGCGCGGGTTCGAAGACGGCGGCGTGACGGCGCGTTCTAAAGTCGGTGACGACGCTTTGGGCGGCAACTGGCAGGCAACAGCCGGCGTACAGCTGATGTTCCCTCTGGGACTGCCCAGCGAATTCGGCATGAAGGGTAAAATTTTCGCAGATTTCGGCCTGATCGGAAAGCCTGACGATTTTGATGCATCTGAAATGTGGTATTCTTCGAAATTGCGTGGTAGTATCGGTATCGGTTTTGTGTGGTCTTCCCCGCTGGGGCCGATTAATGTCGACTATGCAATACCGGTCTTGAAAGAACGTTTTGATGAAACAGAGTATTTTCGTTTAAACTTTGGATGGGGATTTTAAAAAATGAAAAAAGTAATCAGTCTTTCTGTTGCTCTTGCCTGTATTTTCTTTGCCGACACGGCAAAGGCTGAAAAAATCGGCTTTATCAACGATCCCGAACTGGCTCAGAAATCAACGGCTTTGCAGGGACTGCAAATGCAGCGCGATAAAATTCTGGCCGTATTGAAAGTCGATTTGGAAAAAGAATTAAAAGAGATTTTTGAAAAAAAGCAAAAGCTGGAAGAAGAAAGCGCCAAATTGTCCAAAACCGAAGTCGGCAAACGTCTGGATTCGATTGACAAGGCGGAAAAAGACCTGCAGGCCAGGGCTCAGGCCGCGGCTGCGGAACTGCAGAAAAATTTTGTTGACGCGGCGCTTTCCTTTAAAGAAAAAGCGATTAATCCGGTCATAAAAGACCTGGCGGAAGAAAATGATTTTGACGCCATTTTAAATTCTGCCAACGCTTTTTACGTCGACGAAAAACTGAACGTCACCGAAGAAGCCATTAAGCGCGTTAATAAAAAAATGCCTAAGCTTGATCTGAAAAAAGTGACCTTGGAAAAGGCTAAATCGAAATAAATTGGAGTGTCAAATGCCTGATGCGCGTTTTTTTAAAACGGCCGGACCGTTTACGTTAAAACAGCTGGCCGAAATCGGCGGGTGCGATTTGGCCGATGGCGCCGATGCGGATAAATTAATCAGCAATGTTAATTCTCTGCATGATGCCGCCGCCGGCGATATCAGCTTTTTGCTGAGCAAAAAATATATTGCAGATCTGGAACAAACAAAGGCCGGCGCCTGTATCGTTCACCCGGATTTTGCCGCTTCGGCTCCGAAAGGAACGGCCGTTTTGGTTTCAAAAGAACCGTACAGGTCTTACGGGCTGGTGGCCGCGGCTTTTTATCCGGCTGAAATAACAACAAAAACCGTTGTTCACCCGAAAGCCGTCGTTGCCGCCAGCGCTGTCGTCGGGGACGGTTCCCGTATTGACGCGGGGGCGGTGGTCGGCGAAAATGTGACTTTGGGAAAAAATTGCCATGTCTGCCCGAATGCCGTGATCGGCGACAACGTTGTTTTCGGTGATGACTGCATTATCGGAGCAAACGCTTCGGTGTTTTATACGTTGGCCGGCAATCAGGTCTATATTTATCCCGGCGCACGGATCGGGCAGGACGGGTTCGGATTTTTCATGAGCCCGAAAGGACACACGAAAATTCCTCAGCTGGGGCGCGTTATTATCGGCAATGACGTCGAAATCGGCGCCAATACCTGTATCGACCGCGGCGCGCTGGGCGACACGGTGATCGGCGACGGAACCCGTATGGATAACCTGATTCAGTTCGGTCATAACGTTCAGACGGGAAAATGTTGCGTCATTGTTTCCCAGGTCGGCGTCGCCGGCAGTACAAAGCTGGGGGATTTTGTCGTTCTGGCCGGCCAGGCCGGGGTCGCCGGGCATTTGGAAATTGCCAGCGGCGCGCAGATCGCGGCCCAGTCCGGCGTGATGCGCGACGTCGCGCCGATGGAAAGCCTGATGGGAACGCCGGCTATTCCCATTAAAGAATTTATGCGGCATTTCGCTACGTTGAAGAAAATTACGAAACGTTAAGAGAGAGAACTATGGAAGAGAATATTATCAGAGAAATCGGCATTAATGAGATCTTGAAATTAATCCCTCACCGTTATCCGTTTTTATTAGTGGATAAAGTATCTATCGTCAAAGAAGGCGAAGAAGGCATCGGCGTTAAAAACGTGACAATGAACGAACCGCAGTTTACGGGACATTTCCCCGAAAATCCGGTTATGCCGGGCGTTTTGATGATTGAAGCGATGGCGCAGACAGCTGCGGTAACCGTGATGTCCAGCCATGAAGACGGGCCGAAAAAAGGCGTTTTTTTCATGAGTGTTGAATCTGCCAAGTTTCGCAAACCCGTTTTGCCGGGCGATCAGCTGAAAATGCACGTGACCAAAGAACTGGCGCGCCGCAATGTTTACCGTTTCCGCGGCGAAGCGACCGTAAACGGCGTTTTGCATGCCGAATCGACCTTTACGGCAATGATTTTTGATGAAAAGTAGATAAAATATGACAACAATACACCCTACCGCAATTATTGAAGACGGCGCAAAAATCGGAAGCGATGTTTCTATCGGCCCGTACTGTTTTGTCGGCGGACAGGTTGAACTGAAAGACGGCGTACAGCTGGTTTCCCATGTTTGGGTCGGCGGCGATACCGTAGTCGGCGAAAACACGGAAATCCGTCCTTTTGCCGCGATCGGCGGAAAAAACCAGGATTTGAAAGATACAGAAAAAAAAGGAAAGCTGATTATCGGCAAAAACAATTCAATCCGGGAATATGCGACAATGCAGCCCGGAACGCCGGGGGATAAAAATGTTACCACTGTCGGCGACAACGGATTGTTTATGATCGGAACGCATATCGCGCATGACTGTGTTGTCGGCAATAATGTGCTGATGTCCAATAATGCGACGCTGGCCGGACATGTTACGGTTGAAGATAACGTCATTATCGGCGGTTTGTCCGCGGTGCATCAGTTTTCCCGTATCGGATCGTATGCGATGGTCGGCGGTATGTGCGGCATAACGCGCGACGTTATTCCGTACGGCCTGGTTTCTTTCAACGTTCTGGAAGGTATCAATATCGTCGGATTAAGGCGCCGGAGATTCCCTGCGGAAGTCATCGGCAATTTGCGTTCGGCCGTTTCTGAGATTTTTAGCAGTGAAAGGGCGATGACTGAAAATATAAAATACGTCAGCGAAAAATATCGCGACTGCGAACCTGTCCAGAAAATTGTCGAATTTATGCAGACGGATTATAGACGCGGTTTTATGCGGCCGTCAGGCAAATTGCCGGTTGCGGAATAACATGGTTGAAAAACTGGGGATTATTGCCGGGGGCGGCTTTCTTCCGAAACAGTTGATGGATCACTGTCGTCAGGAAGGCCGCCCTTTCGCTTTGGTTTGTTTAAAAAATTTTGCTTTGCCCGAAATAACCGGGGACGAACCGTGTCTGTGGATCAGGCTGGGCGAAGCGGGAAAAGCCGTCGCGTTTTTTAAAGAAAACGGCGTGCGTCAAATTGTTATGATCGGCCCGGTAAAGCGGCCTTCTTTGCTGCAGCTGCGCCCGGACTGGTGGACGGCGAAGTTTTTGGCCAGAATCGGGTTTAAAGCGTTCGGGGACGACAATTTGCTGACTTCCGTTATAAAATATATTGAAACGGAAGGATTTGAAATTGTCGGCATTCATCAGGTGATGGGCGATATTCTGGCCGGCGAGGGCGTTTTTGGCAAAATCAGGCCGGACAAACAAGCGCGGGACGATATAGAGCACGGTATTAAAATCGCGCTGGGACTGGGCGCTTTGGACGTAGGACAGTCTGTCGTCGTTCAGCAGGGGATTGTTCTGGGGGCGGAGGCTGTCGAAGGAACGGACGCTTTGATTAAACGCTGTAAAGATTTGGCGCGTCCCGGTCCGGGCGGCGTTTTGGTAAAAACCAAAAAACCGCGTCAGGAACAAAGGGCGGATCTGCCGACGATCGGCGTTCAGACTGTGGTCAACGTTTATGAATCGGGGTTGCGCGGCATTGCCGTCCAGGCGGGAAAAACGTTGATCGCCGACCGTAAAGCAGTTGTCGCGAAAGCTGACGAACTGGGGATTTTTATCATAGGAGTAAAGGTGGCGCATGACGCGGGATAACGAATTGTTCGTTTATTTGATTGCGGGCGAACCGTCCGGCGATTTGCTGGCGTCCAGGTTAATGCGGGCTTTGCGTGAAAAAACAAACGGGAAAGTGCGCTTTGCCGGCATTGGCGGCGAAACGATGATTGAAAACGGCTTTGAAAGCCTGTTTGATTCTTCGGAACTGGCCGTTATGGGACTGGCGGAAGTGATTCCTTCCATTCCCAGAATTTTAAAAAGAATCCGTCAGACGGTTGACGACATCGCGACGAAAAAGCCGGACGTCGTCGTAACGGTTGACAGCTGGAGTTTTTCTGCCCGTGTCAATCAGAAATTAAAGGCCCGGCATACCGGGATTCCCCAGATTCATTACGTTGCGCCGCAGGTATGGGCCTGGAAAAAAGGCCGCGCGAAAACCTGCGGGCGTTATATTGACCGTTTAATGGCGTTGCTGCCGCATGAGGCAAAATATTTTGAACCGTACGGGTTAAAAGCGGATTTTGTCGGCCACCCCGTTGTTGAAGGCGGCGCGTCAAAAGGAAACGGCAAAGCGTTCAGAAAAAAAATTGATGTTGCCGATAATGTAAAGCTGTTATGTGTGCTGCCGGGATCCAGGCGGTCAGAAACAAAATATCTGTTGCCGGTTTTCAAAGAAACCGTTGCTGTTCTGGCAAAAAAATACCCTGATATGCATATTGTTATTCCGACGGTTGTAACCGTTGAAAGAACGGTCCGGGCGGCCGTTGCGGACTGGGTTTTGCCGGTGCATGTCGTTACGGGCGAAGCGAATCGTTATGACGCCTTTGCCGCCTGCGACGCGGCTTTGGCGGCGTCGGGGACGGTGGCGCTGGAACTGGCTATGGCAAAGGTGCCTTATACGATTGCGTATAAAATGAATCCGCTCAGCTCTTTTCTGGCCAGAAAGCTGGTTTCCGGCCGTTTTGCGAATCTGGTAAATATTTTGCCGGACCGGGAAATCGTCAAAGAATATCTGCTGGAAGACTGTACCGCCGGCAATTTGGCGGCGGAAATCGAAAAACTTTTGGACGATCAGGCGTACCGGGAAACGGAGGTAACGCAGGCTTTTGACGTCTTAAAAACGCTGGGGGCGGACGATCCCGTTCCCCCCAGCCGGAAAGCGGCCGAAGTCATTTTGGACGTTGCCGGGGTTAAGGTTTAAATTTGTTTTAAAGCTGCCGGCAGGTCTGAAAAACGGTCGATCAGAATATCCGGTTTTATTTCTTCAAACGGGATATGGGCATAACCGTATGTCAGCAGAATAACGGGGAATCCGGCGGCGCGGGCAGCCTGCGCGTCTGTTTCGCCGTCGCCGACCATAACGGCGTTTTCATTTGATCCGCCCATGCGTTTGACGGCTTCCCACAACGGTTCGGGATTGGGTTTGCGCACGGGCAGAGCGTCGGCGTCCAAAACGACGTCAAAATATTTTCTTAAGTCCAGCTTGTCCAAAATCGCTTTTGTCGGACCGGCCGGTTTGTTGGTGCAGACGGCCAGTTTATATCCGTCTTTTTTTAACAGGTTAAGTGTTTCGACAACATGCGGATAAGGCTTCGTCAACGCCATTTGCGCATGCGAATACTGGCTGATCCAGCAGGCCAGCAGATCGGGCAGGGCTGTTTCGGAAACGGGTTCGCCGGTCAGGGCATAAGCGCCTTTCAGCATCATGGCCGCGCCGTTGCCGATAATGGACATCGCTTCGGCGGCGGTTAATTCGCGCCGGCCGTGATCTTTTAAAAACAGGCTGATTTCCCGGCACATGTCGGGAATACTGTCGATCAGCGTGCCGTCCAGATCAAAAATCACATATTTTTTGCCCATTGTTTAAACTTCCGTAACAAACTGTTGTCATAATTTATTTTAACTTTTGTTCTAAGTATGCCAAATTGCTTTTGAAATTACAAAGAAAAGGATTCTTTTTTAATGTCTGAAAATAAAATTTGCGCCGTCGTTCTGGCTGCCGGACAGGGAACAAGAATGAAGTCTTCCCTGCCCAAAGTTCTGCATAAAGTCGCGGGACGTCCCATGGTTTGCCATTTGCTGGCGACCGTTGACGCGTTAAATGCCCAAAAGGCTGTCGTCGTCGTCGGCCCGGGTATGGATCAGGTTGCCGGCGCCGTCGCGCCACACAGCGTAGCCGTACAGCATAAACAGCAGGGAACCGGCGACGCGGTCAAAGCGGCGCGCGAAGAACTGCAGGGATTTAAAGGCAGCGTTTTGGTTTTGTACGGCGATACGCCTTTGGTGAAAAAAGAAACGCTGGAAGAAATGATCCGTCTGCGCGAAAACGGCGCGGCGGTTGTTGTTTTGGGATTCGAACCCGCTGATCCGGGGCGTTACGGCCGGCTGATCGTTCATGACGGCGCGTTGGAAAAAATCGTTGAATTTAAGGACGCTTCCGAACGGGAAAAGGCGGTGCGTTTATGCAATTCCGGCGTGATGTGTCTGGACGGGGAAAGGTTGTTCGGCTGGCTGGACAGATTGAAAAACGATAATGCCGCGGGAGAATATTATTTGACCGACGTTGTCGCTTTGGCGCGGGCGGACGGGTGTTCCGCCGCTGTTGTGACCGGAACGGAAGAAGAAATGGCCGGCGCCAATTCGCGCGCCGATCTGGCAATGATTGAAGGCATTGTCCAAAGGCAGCTGCGTGAAAAGTTTTTGGCGCAGGGCGTGACGATGACGGATCCGGATACGGTTTATTTTTCTTATGACACCGTTTTGGGCAAAGACGTTACGATTGAACCGTCCGTTATTTTCGAACCGGGCTGCGTGGTGGAAGACGATGTTGAAATTAAAGGATTCTGCCATTTCGAAGGAACGCATATCCGTTCGGGGGCGAAGGTCGGCCCGTTCGCGCGTCTGCGTCCGGGGGCGGATATCGGGGAAAACTGCCATATCGGCGATTTCGTCGAAATTAAAAACGCGACGATTGAAACGGGCGCGAAGGTGAACCATTTATCCTATATCGGGGACGCCAGAATCGGCGAAAAAACAAATATCGGCGCCGGTACGATTACATGCAATTACGACGGTTACTTTAAATCAAAAACGGATATCGGCGCGGGGGCTTTTATCGGGTCTGATACGGTAATCGTCGCGCCGTGCGTGATCGGCGACGGCGCAATGACGGCCGCCGGTTCCGTTATTACCAAAGACGTGGAAGCCAACGCCATGGCCGTATCGCGCGGCAAACAGACGGCTTTGGCCGGCTGGGCGCAAAAGTTCCGCGAACAGAAAAAAGCGTTAAAAGAAAAACTTTCAAAGTAAGGATTGAATACATTATGTGCGGTATTGTCGGTATTATTTCCAACAGACAGGTGACACCTCTTTTGATTGACGGGCTGAAAAGGCTGGAATATCGCGGTTATGATTCCGCGGGCGTTGCGACATTGGTTGACGGCCGGATCGAACGGCGCCGGGCAAAAGGCAAGATCATTAATCTGGAATCGAAAATCGCTGAAAACCCGCTGCCCGGAACGGTCGGCATCGGACATACGCGCTGGGCGACGCACGGCGTTCCGAACGAAACCAACGCGCACCCGCATGCGACAAAGCATGTCGCCGTCGTGCATAACGGCATTATTGAAAATTACCGCGAACTGCGCGACGAATTAACCGCGCAGGGCCACGTGTTTGAAAGCGAAACGGATACGGAAGTCGTCGTTCATCTGATTTCCCAGAAAGTTGAAGAAGGCCTGGATCCGCAGGCCGCCGTCGCGCAGTCATTGAAACGCTTAAAGGGCGCTTTCGCTTTGGCGATTGTTTTCGCGGGCCGCGAAGACCTGATTATCGGCGCGCGCAAAGGGTCGCCTTTGGCCGTCGGTTTCGGGGACGGCGAAATGTTCCTGGGGTCCGACGCTTTAGCTTTGGCGCCGTTGACGCAGAAGATTATGTATCTGGAAGAAGGCGACTATGCCGTTTTGACGCATACAGAGGCAAAAGTCTTTGATTCAAACGACCGCCCCGTTGAACGTAAAATTGTTCTTTCTTCAACGTCCGGGGCAATGATCGGAAAAGGCGGATACCGTCACTTTATGCTTAAGGAAATCTATGAACAGCCGCAGGTAATCGGCGATACGCTGAATACGATGATCAATCAGGACATGGATACGATTACGCTGCCGAACGTGCCGTTTGAATTAAAAAACGTGCCGCGTTTAACGATTGTCGCGTGCGGGACGTCTTATTACGCGGGCTTGGTCGGCAAGTACTGGATTGAATCCGTCGCGCGAATCCCTGTCGATATTGATGTTGCTTCCGAATTCAGATACCGCTCGCCCGTTATGGAAAAAGGCGGCGTTTCGTTATTTATTTCCCAGTCGGGTGAAACGGCGGATACGCTGGCGGCTTTGCGTTACTGCAAAGAACAGGGGCAGAAAATAGTTTCAATCGTCAATGTGGCCGAAAGCACGATGGCGCGCGAATCCGACTGTGTGTTAAGAACGCTTGCTGGCCCTGAAATCGGCGTGGCTTCGACAAAAGCTTTTACGACGCAGCTGACTTTGCTGGCTTGTTTCGCGATTGCTTTGGGACGGGCGAACGGAGCGTTGTCCAAAGGCGAAGAAGCCCGTTTGTCCCGTGCTTTGGTCGAAGTTCCGTCCCGCGCGGCCGAAGTGTTGAATAACGACGCCGCGATTGCCAAAATCGCGCAGAGTTTATTCGCTGATGCCCGCGATGTTTTATATCTGGGGCGCGGCAGCAATTTCCCGATCGCTTTGGAAGGGGCTTTGAAGCTGAAAGAAATTTCCTATATCCATGCGGAAGGATACGCTGCGGGCGAAATGAAACACGGGCCGATTGCTTTGATTGACGAAAGCGTTCCCGTCGTTGTCGTCGCGCCGACGGATAATTTGTTTGATAAAACGATTTCCAATATGCAGGAAGTATTGGCGCGCGGCGGCAAGGTCGTCTTTTTCGGCGATCAGATGGGCCTCGGTTCGGTTAAGGACCGTTGCGCCGCGTCGGTTGTTCTGCCGGCGGTAGATTCTTTCGTCGCACCGATTTTATACGCGATTCCCGTCCAGCTGCTGGCGTATCATACCGCGGTGGCCAAAGGAACCGATGTTGACCAGCCGCGTAATCTGGCTAAAAGCGTAACGGTGGAATAAATGTTGAAAGAAAAAAGCGCGCGGTTATTCAGGCGGTTCAAAAGAAATCTGCGTCCGGTTTTGCTTTTATGGCTGCCGGCGGGGATAATCGCCGCTTTTTTCGCTTTTGTTTTATTGTCCGTCGCGTTGTCCAAAGACGCTTCTTTTTACCCCTGCGCGCGGCATTTAACGCAATGCGCGGGGGAAAATCCGTCTTTGGGACATGTGACGAAATGCGTTTACCAGACGGCCTGGTGCGATGTAACGGTTGTATGGGACAAGCTGAACGGCAAAAAATTTCCCGATCTGCCGGGGTTGCCTGCCGTTGATGAAAAAGCGGACAAAGCGCTGTTTGAAAAGCTGACTTCAGATGAATTCCTGGAACAGAGATTTCAGGAATTGGAAGAACAGGAAAGAAATAACTCGCCGGAAACGGATTTGCCGCCGAAAGAAAAATTAAAAGAGTATATGGAACAGCTGCGCGGCGAAAGAATAGCTTTTGAAAAGGAACAGGCGGAAAAAAGAAACGCGTTGGCCGCCGAACGCGAAAAGGAAGCCGGAAACAATAATTTAACTGGAAAAAAAGCAAAATAAAGCATATAAACAACCAAAGCTTTTTATAAGGTTGCTGTAATGGAAGAATGGTTGCCCGATTCCTGGCGTTCAAAACCGGCGGCTCATTTGCCGGAGTATGCCGACGCGGAACATTTGAAATCTGTCGAATATAAGCTGCGCAAATATCCGCCTTTGGTTTTTGCCGAAGAAGCTTTTCGCCTGAAAAAATCGTTGGGCGACGTTGCAAACGGCAGGGCTTTTTTGTTGCAGGGCGGCGACTGCGCGGAAAGTTTCGCGGAATTCGGGGCCGGCAATATCCGGGATATGTTCCGTATTTTATTGCAGATGGCGGTCGTTTTAATGTTCGGCGCGTCCCGTCCGGTTGTAAAAGTCGGACGTATGGCCGGACAGTTTGCCAAACCGCGTTCGTCGGCTTATGAAACGATTAACGGCGTAACTTTGCCGTCTTATAAAGGCGATAATATTAACGGTATTGAATTTACGCCGCAGTCCCGCGCCGCCCAGCCGGACAGAATGTTGCAGGCGTATCATCATGCTTCGGCAACGCTGAATTTGCTGCGGGCTTTTTCTCAGGGCGGTTTCGCCGATTTAAACAAGGTGCAGGAATGGAACCTGGGATTTGTCGCCAATTCTTTGCAAGGCGAACAATACCGCCGCTTTGCCGACAGAATCAGCGAAACGCTGGATTTTATGGCGGCTTGCGGTATTTCGGCGGATTCTGTTCCTCTGGTGCGCGAAACGCCCTTCTATACGTCGCACGAAGCGCTGCTGCTGCCGTTTGAAGAAGCGATGACGCGCGTCGATACGTCGTCGGGCGATTGGTACGATTGTTCGGCGCATATGTTGTGGATCGGGGAAAGAACGCGCGATCCCAAAGGGGCGCATGTCGAATTTGCCCGCGGGATCTGCAATCCGGTCGGGGTAAAGGTCGGGCCGAAAACGCAAAGCGACGATCTGCTGCGTTTGTGCGATGTTTTAAATCCGTTAAACGAAGCCGGCCGCTTGACTTTTATTGTGCGTATGGGGGCCGGCTGTATTGAAAAAAATCTGCCGCCTTTGATCCGTGCCGTTGAAAAAGAAGGCTATCAGGTCGTTTGGTCGTGCGATCCGATGCACGCGAATACGCAGGTGGCTTCAAACGGGTACAAGACGCGCGATTTCCAGGCGATTTTGGAAGAAGTCAAACGGTTCTTTGCCGTTCATCAGGCCGAAGGCACGTATGCCGGCGGGCTGCATTTTGAAATGACCGGGCAGGACGTGACCGAATGTGTCGGCGGTTCGCAAAAAATTACCGAAGAAAATCTGGCGGAACACTACAGTACTTTGTGCGATCCGCGTTTAAACGCGAATCAGTCTTTGGAACTGGCTTTCCTGGTTGCCGAAATTTTGAAAAAAAATGCGGCCGCAAAACCGTCACCGACCGTTTTGGCCGAATAGCTTTCAGTATGTTCTTTGGCGCAGGGGCTTGGCTTTGCCTGCGTTAATTTGCGCTTTCCAAAAATTTTCACAGCCTTTAATTTGCCCGTCGCTTAACGGGGCGGCGCGCAGCAAGCGCAGATTCTTTTTGCCCAAAAACGGTTCGACGTATAAATTGCTGCCGCCGTTAAAGCATTGGACATAACCGGCGGGAACCGCGCGGTCGTGGCCGAACAGACGGCGATTCGGATATTTCAAAGATGATGCGGCGACAATCGTATTATTTTGGCCGGAAAGGTCAATAATGTTTACTTCGGGCAGAACCCAGCTTGCGACGCCGACAAAATCCCATGCGAATAAACGGTTGTCCGATTTTTTTATACGGCTGCCTTCTTCGCGGGACGGGAAAGTTTTTAACAGTTCTTCTGTCAAAACTTTATGTTCCTGATGACGCAGACCGATTCCCTGGTAAATCAGTTTTTTCTGCGCGGCGTCCCATTTTTCGGTAAAAAATCCGAACCAGCCGGCTTTTCCGGTGACGGGACGGTATAAAAATTCCGTTTCCCGGCGGGTCTGCAGGCCTTTTGTCAGATTTCTGTGCGTTCCCGGTATGGCTGAAGCCATTAATAAATAGACCGCTATGAACACAAAAACGGGGCGTATGCTTGAAACGATATTTTCCGAAATCATTTTAATTCCGGCCAGGGTACACAGCGGGATAAAGAAACCGAGCGGGCGGTATTCCAGGACGTCGCCGCCCATGATAAACAGGTAAAAGCCGATGTATGCCGCAAATGTCAGCATCAGCAAAAATAAAATGCCGAATCCGCCCTGCCGTTTAACAACAAATTTAAAGAAAGCCCAGATGACAAAGAAAAACAGCCAGAAATAAAGGGCATATTCCAAAACGAACGACAAAATGTAATCCCGGCCGAAATCAGGGAACAACCGGTTGTAAAACGCGGTTACGGAATTTGGAATAACGCTGCCGTAAGTCTGGTACAGCCAGCGATAATAAAACCAGATGGAACCGAGCAATAAAAGGGCGGACAGGCTTTTTAATTTTGAATGTCCGTGAAAGATGAAATAAATCAGAAAAACAGCTGAAGCCGGAACAAAAATAAAACCTTCGAACCGGCATAAAGCCAGCAGGACGGCCGCAACGGACAAATAAACGGGATTTCTGGATTTGTCCGCCGTCGCTTCAAATGTCCACCACAAAACCAAAAAATTAAAAAGGGCGGCTTCCGTTCCCGACGTCATAAAAGCTAAAAAAGTTCTGTTCATCAGCAGGATCAGGCATACCGCCAGAAATAAAAACAGACTTTTACACTGTATGCGGGGGCGCATATTAACGCGGCGCAAAAAGAAAAAGCACAAAACAATCTGCCCCATGGAAAACAGAAATGTCGCCAGATCAGCGCTTCGCGGCGGCGTTAATCCGATTTCCCACAGACCGCGCAAAACCGCCAGCCATAGAAAACCGGTAAAACCGCTGACAGGTTCGAACGGCGGCGGGTTGAACGTATATCCCCAGCCTTTGACGGCATTGGATACATATCTGAAGGAAATAAAGGCGTCGTTTGCCGTAAAAGTGTAAAAAGATCCCGCGGCGGCAAAAACCGCACATAACAACAAAAACAGCAAAACGTATCTGATCTTTCCCGCGGCCGTTTTGCCGTTCCAGTTTTTCAGATCTGCCGGAGTTTCGAAAATTAACGGTTTTATTCCGAAAATTATGCCACGCAGAAAACCTTTAACGGTGTCGCAATTAACGGATCTGATCTTGCCGTACAGCGCGGGACCGTCGCGTTTGATTTTTAATTTAATATCCGTCAGTTTTAATTTTAATTTAAAAAAACGGTTTGCAGTCATAATCAGTTTCCGGAAGGCAAGTAAATACTTTCAGGGGCTTTTTCTAAAATCTGCGCGTATTTTTTAGCCCCCAGCATATCAA
>JAJXEL010000192.1 GCA_021639925.1 Alphaproteobacteria bacterium
ATCCATGACATAAGTCGGATATTTTTTCTTAAGCATTAAAGTCGCAAAACCGTCCCTGTTATCCGGCGTCATTTCCCAACATACGCCGGAACCGCCATAGCCGTGAATAAAGATTAACGGATATTTATTTGCATTTGTCGGAATCTGATAGTTTACAAAAGCATGATCCGCGCGATAACTTTGTCCTGTTTCAATCTGTTCGGCCCAGCCGATAAACTGAGTGTTATCATAAACTCCCTCGTGCCGGATAACTGTGCCGCCGACAGAAAAACTGCCTTGTTTCGCAATATTGATACCGTTATCCGTACAAGCGGCGACAGTTAACGCGGATAGGAAAAGCGCGAATTTGTTCATTGCCTTATCCTTTTATAATTTTTCGCCAAAGAATTTCGCCAGCTTGTCGGAAATGGTATTGACATATTCCGGAATGTAATAGGTTTGAATATGCGTGGCATTCGGAATTAAAAACAATTCTTTATCTTTGGTCCCGGTTGCTTTTTTGAATGCGTCCTGTGTCATATACAGGGAATCGGCCTTTTCTCCGGCGATCATCAGCAATGGCCGGTTAATCAGTTCGATTTGGTTCGTCGCGTCCCAGGTCATCAAATCCATCAGGCTGCTTTCCGTATACTCAAAGGTCGAATTCGGGTGAGCATAAGTCCGCATATAATACTGAAAACCTTCGCGATATAAATCAAACGGCAGTTTCGCGGCCTGTTCGTCTGTAACGCCGGCCATTGAACCGATCAGGCGGTCTTTTCCGGTTTTAGCCGTATTGGCGCGCGCTTCGACAGCCTTTGCCAAGCGTTCTTGAACACTGTCAAGCTGGCTGTCGCCATAACCGTTGCGGCGGACGCGGCCGGTATTAAACATGCTGACCGTCGCAACGGCCTTCATTCGTTTGTCTGATTGCGCGGCTTTAATCGTATAACCACCGCCGCCGCAAATGCCCAATGCGCCGATTCTACGATCATCAACCCCCGGATATTGCGAAATATAATCAATCATGCCGTGGATATCTTCTTCACGATAGTACGGTTTATCCTGATGACGGGGTTTTCCGCCGCTTGCCCCCTGATAAGACGCGTCTGCGGCAATCGTAATATAGCCGTTTTCCGCCAGTTTTTGAGCATAAAGTCCGGCAACCTGTTCTTTAACGCCGCCGTTCGGGTGGGCGACGACAATGGCCGGATATTTTTTTGAAGCGTCATAATCTGCCGGCGTATAGACATTGGCAGCGATATCCAAACCGTGTAATTTATAAGTTACGGGGTGAATATTGACTTTTCCCGTAATATTTTCAATTATCGCATTGTCATAAACCAATCCGAACGGATTTTTTCCGGCAGCCGCAGCATTTGTTCCGGCAATCAAAGAAGCTCCTAATACAATGCTCATGATCTTTCCTTTCATAACGCGTCTCCTTTATTTGTTTTTGATTTGCAAACCGTCTTGAAAAGTATTCCCGACCTTTTCCCCAAAAACGCGGTAAATACGCTTGGATTGGTCATAAGAAATCGGTTCTAACTTGCCTAAATCGATATTGCCGTTTTTATCAAGAATGGATTCGTCGGCGCTCATGTTCAGTACTTTTCCGACAACGCGGATATCGCCGTTCGCTTCTTTTTGCATATCGGTAACCTGACATTCTAATGTCAAAGGAAATTCCTCAATAACCGGCGCGTTAACGAAACGGCTTTTATAAGTATGAACGCCCTCTTTTTCAATTTTATTGACATTCCGGCCGCTTTCTACACCGAAATAATCGGCAACAACGACATTTTTCTTATCCGCAAAACTCAGGGTAAAGGCTTTGTTTAATCCCAAATTCTCGGTTGTTTTATGCGCGACCACATAAAAATCCACTTCGTGATAGCCGATTTGTCCGCCCCATGAAACGGTCATCGCATTCGGAATGTTATTCGCATCATATGTCGCGATAATAAATACCGGCAACGGGGTAACAATTATTTTATCGTTAAAATCTTTTCTGGCGGCAAAAGCGTTTGTTGTTGTCATAAAGAAAACCCCCATAATAGCGTTTAATAAAAATTTTTTCATATAGGTTCCCCTGTTTGTGTGATTAAAATGTACAGATGATTTTTCTGAATATAAAGACGGGATCCTCTCAAAAAATTGCCTGATCCTATCAGTAGAGGGTATGATAGTATTTATGTCGGCGTTTCCGGTATCCCGAGTTCTGACGAGATATAAATTTCATTCACATATTGAAAGGAAACTTGTGTAAAAAAGTCCGAACGATTCACGTAAAATGTGATTTTCGGGAACCAGACATTTAAATTTGCCGAACGACTTGCTACGTAACAAAACAGCGCCCTAAAAAGAGCGCTGTTTGAATTGGCGATGCTTAACTCACGATTTGCGAGCTATTTTATCTTTCCAATTTTGAATTGTAGGTATAACGCAGACCCTGCAAATTTTCTTTAGAAATTGTTTGGGGTTTATAAGGAGCTTTCGTTGGAACTGATAATCCTCTCAATTCACTGATTACATCTGTATTATTTTTACTTGTTTTGCCATCATCAATATTTTTAGCAGCAATTTTTGACTTTATTCTTTCAATTTGCATACCCACATATTCTGTATTCTTGTCGTTATATAATTTTTTTGAATTTCCGGAAGTATCCGTGCTTACAACATAACGATTAGCATAAATAGTTTCTCTTGTTTCATTATTTATTCCGCTACATGTATAAGAAAAACCTCCATAATTATTTACAAG
>JAJXEL010000044.1:0-13631 GCA_021639925.1 Alphaproteobacteria bacterium
GGTGTTGCTGTATGCCTTTGGGCTGTGAGGGCGTATCGTGCAAAGCGGGATATTCTCCCGCCCTTAATGCAAACGGTTGTTGCTGCGTGTAAACGCGGCGTTAAACAAAATCTCAGAGGATATAAAAAAAGCGGCAAAATGTTGCCGCTTTTTCAATAAAATCAATCTGTTAGAATTCATACTTAACGTTAAATCCCAACGTATACGTTCCCTGATTGTCAGGGGCATAGGGTTCTTTGATGTCATTAGAGCTGGCCAAAGTATAATCAGCCGTAATGCCCAAAGCCATGTTCTGATAAATATTCATGTAACCGCCGGCAAAAAATGTCAGGTCTTTGTTGCGGACATGATCCAGCGTATCCCATGTAAAGCGCAGGCCGACGTCCGCCGTCGTCTGCTGTCCGGCCAGAATGTGCAATGCGCCTTCTACGTTGAATTCATCGTACTGCTGGTCGTTGCCGTAATCAATATTGTGATAGTCTACCCGCGTATAGGCAAAAACGTTTTCGCCCGTTTCCGTTCCGGCCATTAAATACAGGTGAGTGTCTTTCTGGTCTTCGTTAATAACGCCTTTCCATTTTGTAAAGTCCGTCCGCGTAACGTCAGCCCCGATTTGCACGCGCCAGGCTTCGTCAATCGTGTTGACTTTTGTCCCGATTGTCCATTCCCAGTCGCGGAAAGAAGCGGCGCCTTCTTTTTTCGTCCAGTCATAGGCAAACGTGCCGTAAACAGCCCATGTTCCCGTAATGCCGTAAGTCAGCGTTTCAGACGCTTTGAAATTTTTAGCGTTTTTCAAAAAGCGGTATCCCGACTGGCGCGGCGCGTTGATCGAAGCGTCCAGTTTAACGCGGGAATAGGATATTCTTGAATCCGCCATGAAGCCTCTTTCCGGAATATAAAAAGGATTGGTCATATCCGCATACGCGCGTGTTTGCGGATAAGCGCCCGCGTTTGTTTGTTCCTGCGCCTGCGCGGAAAATGCGGCCAGGCTGAAAACAGTTGCAAATAAAAGTTTTTTCATATTTCTAAACCTTTCTTTTTGTCCGAACTGGAATTTAGCATAGGTTGAAAAAATTAACCCTTTATTGAAAACTGGAAAAACTTTTGATTTTTCGTTAAATCGGAATTACCCTGCCCAAAAAAGGGAGAAGAAAATGGGAATGCGAAAAATAAAATTATGGTTCAAAAAGAAAATTTACGGTTATGATATGCCGGATTGCAAAAAGGCGCAGCCGTGGCAGATCAAGCCTTCTGACCGGTTTTTACTGCTGGCGCCGCATGCGGACGACGAAACAATCGGCTGCGGGGGATTTTTATTGAAATACGGCGCGCAGTGCGACGTTGTGCTGCTGACGGACGGGCGGCACGGCGATTCAGAGGTCAAACCGGCGGAAATGATTGAAATCCGGAAAAAAGAATTTGAAGAAGTCATGTCCCATTACGCCGTTAAAAATTTTAAAATGCTGAATGTAGAAGACGGAAAGCTGATTGATTGTTTCAGGGATTTCGCAACGCTTGAATTTAAAGAATACGATTATATTTTAATGCCGCACCCGATGGATTTTCACAAAGACCACGTTGCCGTCAGCTGTTTGTTTAAACGGTTGTGCCGCACCCGTCCGTTTACGGGCGGCATCGTTTATTATGAAATATGGAATACTTTGTGCGCTCCGACGCATTACATTGATATTTCCGACGTTGTCAAAGAAAAAGAACGGCTGATTAATTTGTATCGCTCTCAGGTTAAAAATATTGATTATGCTTCCCGTATTCTGGGGCTGAATCATTATCGCGGGCTGCGTCACCATGTTGATTATGAAGAAGATTTTCTGATTGAAAAATTATAACGCGGGGAAAAATGCGGGCCGGGACGATTAAATGGATTATCTTCGGGGTAACGTCGCTGGGCAATTTTATCGGAATGCTGGATTTTTCTTCCGTCAATATTGCCTTGTATAAAATATCGCTGGCGTTCGAATTGCCGGTTTCGACTGTCCAGTGGATTATGTTGGCGTATCAGATCGTTTTAACCAGTCTGTTGACTTTTTTCGGGCGGCTGGGCGATATGGTAAACCGCAGGAAACTGTATACGTCTGGTTTTTTGATTTTCGGGGCGGGTGCCTGTCTGTCTTATTTTTCCGTTAATTTTTGTATGCTGCTGTTCGCCAGAACGGTGCAGGGGCTGGGCGGGTCCGTCCTGATTTCAAATTCATTCAGTATTGTGTCGTCCATTTTTAAAGGGCGCCAGCGCGGAAAAGCGTTGGGATTTATGGGGGCGGTTACTCATCTGGCCGGTATGACGGCGCCGTCGATCAGCGGATTTTTAATGGAAGCTTTTTCCTGGCGCGCGATCTTTCTGCCCAGCTGTATTCTTTCTTTTACCGCTGTTTTCTTGGCTGCCCGGGTTATTCCCGCCGGTTATGCGGTAAAAAAAATATCGATAGATATCAAAGGCACTGTTTTTTTAATGGCCGCAGTGGCTTCGCTGTTGTTTATGATTGCTCAATCCCCTTCATGGGGGATTATTTCGGCGCAAACCGGAATTTCCGTTCTGCCGGTTATTTTCTGTCTGTATTTATTTGTGCGCCATGAAAACAGGACAAAAGCGCCGCTGGTCAGTTTCAGCCTGTTTGTTTCGCCGGCTTTTTTGTTCGGCAATCTGGCTTTGATGGTTTCTTATCTGGCGATGTACCCCAATACGATTCTGTTTCCGTTTTATTCTCAGGGCGTTTTGGAAAATTCACCGTCTTTGACCGGGTTATTAATTCTGCCTTTTTCCCTGTTCTACCTGATTACCGCCGTGTCGACAGGGACGCTGAATCCGCAGAAAAGAATGGTCGCCGGCATGATATTGTTGGGGCTGGGGCTGTTTTTGTTTTCAATGACGACTTTATCTACGCCTTTGACGGCTTTGATCCTGATGCAGATTGTTATGGGGGTCGGCAACGCTTTTTTCCAGCCGTCCGTCAATACGGCCATTTTAAACGCAACGCCTAAAGACAGCACCGGTATGGCCAGCGGCATTTTATCGCTGTTCCGCAATACGGGCATCGCTATGGGCAGCGTTATTTCCGTCGGAATTTTCGAAACGTATAAAAATTACCTGGCAAAACTGGGAACCGGCGAAAAAGAAGCTTTGCTTTCCTCTTATCATTTCGCGTTGTACTGCGGAATCGGATTTGCTTTCCTGTGCCTGATATTTATTATAAAATCCATACGTCTGCAAAAAAACAAACCGAAGGAGATTTCCGTATGATTAAAAGAATCGGACTGTTCTTGTGCGTCAATTTTGTTGTTTTAATGACAATCGGTTTCCTGCTGCGTGTCTTTGGCGTTGACAGGTGGCTGACGGGGCAGGGGATTGATTATACGCAGCTGCTTGTTTTTTCCGCAATATTTGGTTTTGCCGGATCTTTTATTTCATTGATGATGTCAAAATCCATCGCGAAAATGTCAACCGGTGCCAGAACGATTACCGACCCGCGGACACAGGAAGAAGTCTGGCTGGTGCAGACGGTACGCGAATTATCGGACGCCGCCGGGGTAAAAATGCCCGAAGTCGCCATATATCGGGGCTCTGCGAATGCTTTCGCGACGGGGGCGTTTAGGGACGAAGCGCTTGTCGCCGTGTCAACAGGGCTGATGCAGTCGATGACGCGCGCGCAGATCCGCGCCGTTCTGGCCCATGAAATGTCGCATGTCAAAAACGGCGATATGGTGACGATGACGCTGGTGCAGGGCATTTTAAACACGTTTGTTTTTTTCTTCGCCCGTGTGGCGGCCGTCTTTTTAAATTCAAATAAAAACAATAATGAACAAAGGCGTTCCGGAGGAATAGGCTATTATTTTACGGTTCAGATTTTTGAAATCGTGTTCGGTATCCTGGCCAGTATTATTGCCTGCGCTTTTTCACGTCGCCGCGAATACCGTGCGGACGCAGGCGCGGCGGAACTGCTGGGCAGCCCGCGGGATATGATCGAGGCGTTGAAAGCTTTGGGGTCAACGGACGTTCAGCCTTTGCCGTCCGAAATGAAAGCGTTCGGTATTGTTGATCTGCCGTCTTTTGCCGAATTATTTTCGACGCACCCGCCTTTGTCCGCGCGGATTAAGGCGCTGTCCGGCGGAAATATGCCGGCTGACCCGCCCAAAAAGAAACCGAACCCGTCCGGCGGACTGTTCGGTTCGGTTTCTTCAAAACATTCCCCGTGGGATTAGTTTTTCGTTATTTCGGCCAGCGTTTTAAAAACAGCCACGAACATTTCCGGCGTCAGTTTGCCGGTGTTGACGTTGTAACGCGACGAATGGTACGTGTCCAAAAGCTTTATCTGCCGCCCGTTCCAGTTCAGGGTGTGCAGAGCGTTATGGGCAAATTTAAACGCTGATTTTTTTTGCCCCAAAACGGACAATACGGCATTGTGCGCCAGTCCCCCTAAAACCAGAACAACTTTCAGGTTTGGCATGGCGTTGATTTCGTCTGCCAGAAAACGGCCGCAGAAGCGGACTTCTTCCCCTGTCGGTTTGTTTTCCGGGGGAACGCAGCGCACCGCGTTTGTCAACCGGGCATTAACCAGCCGGACGCCGTCATCGGGGCGGGCCTGATAAACGCCGGTTGAAAACCCGAAATCATGCAGACAGCCATACAGCAAATCGCCGGCAAAGTCCCCCGTGAACGGCCGTCCCGTACGGTTAGCCCCCTTTAATCCCGGAGCCAGGCCGACAATCAGCAATTCGGCGTTTAAATCCCCCAAAGAAGGAACGGGACCGTTGAAAAAATCCGGATAGAGCCGTCTGTTTTTATCCAGAAACGCCGCCAGCCGCGGGCATAAGCGGCATGTTTTGTCAGGGCAGGCGAAATCAGGGGACATAGTCGGTCTTTTCATCAAGGTTTGTGTCTATTTCACTGAACAGGATAGACTGGGCTTTTGAAAAATCCGGTTCGCCTTTTGACGGCTGCGGCCCGCGGGAAATATTTTGCGCCAGATCGGACAGGTCCGTAAAATGATCGGCCTGACGGCGCAGTTCGTCCGCGACCATCGGCGGCTGAGACTGAACCGTCGACACGACGGTGACGCGCACGCCTTTGCGCTGAACGGCTTCGACCAGGCTGCGGAAATCGCCGTCGCCCGAAAATAAAATAGCGTGATCAATGCTTTCAGCCATTTCCATTAAATCAACGGCCAGTTCAATGTCCATATTTCCTTTGATTTTCCGCCGGCCCATCGCGTCCGTGAATTCTTTCGTCGGCTTTGTCACCATGGTGTAACCGTTATAATCCAGCCAGTCAACCAAAGGACGGATCGGCGAATATTCCTGGTCTTCGACCAAAGCCGTATAATAAAAAGCGCGAATCAGGCGCCCCTTCGTTGAAAAAAAGTCCAAAAGCTTTTTATAGTCGATATCGAATCCCAAAGCTCTGGCGGCGGCGTATAAGTTAGAACCGTCAATAAACAAAGCGATTTTTTCACCTGCATAGCAACGCATTAACGTAATCCTTTTAAAAATATATATTTTTTTAAACCACACCTTAAGATAAATCGAAATTGCCGTTCTGCCAAGCTGATTTTATTTCCATGCCGCCATTATTGAAAAATAACCGTTTTTTATAAAGAATGGACTTGCATTTTTTTGTGAATTAACGATATAACAATAAGCCTTAAGGTTTTTGTGTACACTCTTGATTTGGAAGTTAAAAAATGGCTCGCGTTACTGTAGAAGACTGCGTTTTAAAAGTTCCCAACCGTTTCGAATTGGTTCTGCTGGCTGCCCAGCGCGCAAAAAATATCAGCGCCGGCGCTCCGTTGACCGTTGAACAGGACCGCGATAAAAATCCTGTCGTCGCTTTGCGTGAAATCGCCGACGAAACGATCAATCTGTCCGATCTGGAAAACACGCTGGTGACCGGCATGCAGAAATTCGTCAAAGAAGAAGAAGTTCCTTCCGACGAAGAAGAAAATATGAAGGCTGCCGACGCCGAACTGGCTGCTCTGGATACGGAATTTTCTTATATCAACGATACGGAAACCGCCGTTGAACAAGCCGGTTCCTTTGAAGTAACCGAAGAATAATTTCCGGCTCTTTTTGTTTAAAAGGGGCAGGTCGTTATGCTAAGGCAGTTCGAATTGGTGGAACGTGTCCGGTCCTATGACCCTGACGTTGATGAAGAAGGGTTGGACCGGGCGTATGTTTTCGCCGTAAAAATGCACGGTTCGCAAAAACGCGCGTCCGGCGATCCGTATTTTTCCCACCCTGTCGAAGTTGCCGGTATCCTGACCGAATACAAGCTGGATTATGCTTCGATCGTAACGGCTTTGCTGCACGATACGATTGAAGATACTGCCGCGTCTTATGACGATATCAAGCAAATGTTCGGCGAAGAAGTCGCCAAACTGGTCGAAGGCGTAACAAAGCTCAGCCGTATTCAGCTGCAGTCCGACCAGACAAAACAGGCTGAAAATTTCCGCAAGCTGTTGCTGGCTATGTCGGAAGATATTCGTGTCCTGTTGGTCAAACTGGCTGACCGCGTGCATAACATGCGCACGCTGAAATACCATAAAAAGCCGGAAAAAAGGCAGCGCATCGCCCGCGAAACAATGGAAATCTACGCTCCTTTGGCCGAACGCATCGGCATGCAGGAGATGAAAAACGAACTGGAAGAACTGTCGTTTAAGGAATTATATCCCGAAGCGTACGAATCGATTAATGTCCGTTTGTCTTTTCTGCGCGAACAGGGCGGGGATCTGGTTGCGCGCATTATTGAAGCATTAAAAAACGATTTGAAGGATTCCGGCATTCAATGCGAAGTGACGGGGCGTGAAAAGTCACCGTATTCGATCTGGCGCAAAATGCAGCGGCAAAACGCCACGTTTGAACAGTTGTCGGATATTATGGCTTTCCGCATTATCGTGCCGACGGTCGCGGACTGTTATCATGTTTTAGGGATTATTCATACCAAATATCCCATGGTGCCGGGGCGTTACAAAGATTATATTTCAACGCCGAAACCCAACGGTTACAAATCCCTGCATACGGGCGTCATCGGCCCTGAAAAACACAGGATTGAAATTCAGATCCGCACGCAGGAAATGCATGATATCGCCGAAATCGGGCTGGCGGCGCACTGGCGTTATAAACAGGGCGATTATAAAACTGACGGACGGCAGTTCGCCTGGCTGCGGGAATTGCTGGATATCATGGAGCAGTCGGATAATCCCGAAGAATTCCTGGAACATACCAAAATGGAAATGTACCAGGATCAGGTGTTTTGTTTTTCTCCGAAAGGCGATTTGATTACTTTGCCGAAAAACGCAACGGCGATTGATTTTGCTTACGCCGTTCATTCCGGAGTCGGCAACAGATGTGTCGGGGTTAAAATCAACGGCAAGATTCGTCCTTTGCGCACCGTATTGACAAATGGAGATCAAGTCGAAATTTTAACGTCAAAAACGCAGACGCCTTCGCCCGAATGGGAACGTTTCGCCGTAACGGGAAAAGCGCGCGCCGCGATCAGGCGGTTTGTTCGCGCGCAAAAACGCGAACAATATTTGGAAGTCGGCCGCCAGATGTTGCAGCGTTCCTATAAGTCCGAAGGGTATGAATATTCGGACAAGAGTCTGGAAAACGTTCTGACGAATTTCAAACAAGCGACGGTAGAAGATCTGATCGCTTCGGTCGGCGAAGGCGTTATTCAGGCTTCCGATGTTGTCGAATCCGTTTTTCCGGGGCATAAATCCCGGTTTGTCCGGGTTGTCGACGCGATTAAGCGCGGGGCGAAAAAAATCGGCGACAAAACCGACAACAGAAAACAAAGCCCGATCAAAGGGCTGATTCCCGGCATGGCGATTAATTTCGCAAAATGCTGTCACCCGCTGCCGGGCGACCGGATTGTGGGAATCGTGACGACGGGAAAAGGGGTGACGATCCATACGATTGACTGCGTAACGCTGGAAAAATTTGCGGGCGAACCGGAACGCTGGCTGGACGTTTCCTGGAATGAAGACGTAACTTCCGGCGAAAGCCACATTTCCCGGCTGCGCATTGTTTTGGTTAATCAGCCGGGCAGTTTGGGAACGTTATCAAACGTTATCGCGAAAAATCACGGCAATATTGCCAATTTGAACATATTGGAAAGAACGCCCAGCTTTTTTGATTTAACCGTTGACGTCGAAGTGCATGACGTCCGCCATCTCAGCGACATTATGGCTGCTTTGCGGGCCAGTCCCGGCATCAGTTCCGTCCGCCGCGCGCAGGATTAATATGATTATCGGGACAGGAACGGATTTGGTCGATATCAGGCGGATTGAACGGTCTATCAACCGGTTCGGCAGCCTTTTTTGCAACAGAATCTATACGCCGGCGGAACAGGCGGTCTGCAACGCGCGTCAGGGGAAAAAGAAAATATCGGCCTATGCCATGCGCTTTGCCGCAAAAGAAGCCTGTTCCAAAGCTTTGGGCACGGGGTTAAGGCAAGGCGTTTTCTGGCGCGACATGGAAAATGCAAATTTGCCGACGGGCCAGCCGGTAATGCGTTTGACGGGCGGCGCGTTAAAAAGATTGAATTCTTTACTGCCCGAGGGATTTATACCACAAATAGATGTTTCTTTGACAGATGAATATCCGTATGCTATGGCAATTGTCATCATCAGCGCGGAACGTGAAAAAGGATAAAGTGATGGAAGAAAAAAATACGCAGGGCGGATTCTGGGAAACGACAAAAACAGTTGTTTATGCCGTTCTGATTGCTTTGTTTGTCCGTACTGTTTTTGCGGAACCGTTCAGTATTCCTTCGGGATCCATGATTCCGACGCTGCTGGTCGGGGATTATCTGTTTGTTTCGAAAATGTCTTATGGTTACAGCCGCCATTCCATGCCGCTGAGCATTCCTTTGATCAAAGGCCGGATATTTTATGAAGAACCGAAACGCGGCGATGTGATTGTTTTTAAAATGCCGTCGGATAACAGGACTGATTATATTAAACGTCTGATCGGATTGCCCGGGGACAAAATTCAGGTCAAAGACGGCCGTTTGTTTATTAACGGAAACATGATTGAACGCCGGGACGAAGGCGAATATGTCATGCGGGATCAAACCGGAAAAGCTTTGCGTTTTAAAAAATTTACGGAAGTCCTGCCCGAAGGTTCCTCTCATTTGATTATTGAAGCGTCGGACGACGCGCCTTTTGATAATACGGAAGAATTTACGGTCCCCGAAGACCACTTTTTCATGATGGGGGACAACCGCGACAATTCTTTGGACAGCCGTTCAATCAAAGTCGGTTTTGTCCCCAAAGTCAATTTGGTCGGAAAAGCGAAGTTTTTATTTTTTTCCAACGACGGATCGGCTGCCTGGTGGCAGGTATGGAAATGGCCGATGGCCGTGCGCTGGTCGCGTTTGTTTAACGGTATACGATAATGACAAGCTGTACCGGCCTGTATCCTTGTCTGGGGTATTCGTTTAAAGATGAAAGTCTGTTGAAACAGGCTTTGACGTTAGGGTTCGGGGATCATTTTTCCGGGTATGAGCGTTTGGAATTTTTGGGTGACCGGGTATTGGGGGTTATTGTCGCCCACATGCTCTATCGGCATTTTCCGCATGAACCGGAAGGAGATCTGGCTAAACGTTTTTCCGATTTGACGCGCGCGGAAACTTTGGCGGCCATTGCGCGGGATCTGCATTTTTCCCGTTATCTGATTTCTGCGGCGCCGTCTAATAAACCGGATCTGACCAAAGCCGTTTTATCAGACGTCTGCGAAGCCGTTATTGCGGCCTTGTTTCTGGACGGCGGTTTCGAAGCCGCGCAGCAATTCGTTGTCCGTTATTGGGAAAAACCGATGCATAAATTCTCCGCTCCGCCGGTCGATTCAAAAACAAAGTTACAGGAATGGGCGCAGGCCCGCGGGCTGCCTTTGCCGGAATATGTTCAGCTGGACAGAACGGGGCCGGATCACAGTCCGGTGTTTACCATGCAGGTCGTTGTGAAAGGCCAGCCTGCGGTCAGTGCCGGCGGAAAATCAAAACGCGAAGCTTCTCAGGCCGCGGCCGCCGAATTGCTGAAAAGGTTGGAAAATCATGGATAACACACCCGAAAAATGCGGCTTTGTCACTTTGTTGGGGGCGCCGAACGCCGGCAAATCCACTTTGGTGAATTATATGGTCGGGGCAAAAGTTTCCATTGTATCGCCAAAGGTTCAGACAACCCGGTCGCGGGTACGTGGTATTTTGGTTAAAAACAACTGTGAAATTGTTTTAATTGATACGCCGGGAATTTTTAAACCGAAACGCCGTTTAGACCGCGCTATGGTCGCCGCAGCCTGGCAGGAAGCGGAATATTCCGACGCGCGGTTGGTGCTGGTCGATGCAAAACGCGGCATAGACGACGATACGCGGTCAATTATTGATTCTTTGATAAAAAACAAGCTGAAAGCCGTTTTAATCTTGAACAAATCCGATCTGGTTAAACCGGCCAGGTTGGTGGAATTGTCGGCCCGTTTAAATGAAACCGGTCTTTTTAAAGAAACTTTTATGCTTTCCGCCGCGACGGGGGAAGGGGTTGACATATTGGAAAATTATTTGATTTCCCAAATGCCGGAAGGTCCTTTTATGTTTCCCGCCGATCAGGTGTCCGATCTGCCCGACAAGCTGCTGGCCGCCGAAATTACACGCGAAAAGCTGTATATGAACTTAAATCAGGAGCTGCCTTATATCAGTACGGTACAAACGGATTCTTTTAAAGAAGATGAAAAAGGGATCCGGATCGATCAGACGATTTATGTCGAAAAAAGCAATCAAAAACAGATCGTTATCGGTAAAAACGGGGCAATGATCAAAAAAATCGGCATGCAGTCCAGGCAGGAACTGGAAAAGTTATTTGAGTGTCGTGTTCATTTGTTCCTGTTTGTGAAAGTCCGGGAAAAATGGGCGGAAAATCCGGAACATTACCGCCCCTGGGGATTGGATTTTAATGCCTGAATGGTCGGATAACGCGATTGTCATCGGGGTAAAAAAATTTGCCGAACGTGACGCCGTCGTTTCTTTTTTAACCCAAAATCACGGAAAATACGGCGGGTTGTGCAAAGGCGCTTT
Organism: Alphaproteobacteria bacterium; assembly: GCA_021639925.1. Classification (GTDB taxonomy): domain Bacteria; phylum Pseudomonadota; class Alphaproteobacteria; order CAAGCB01; family CAG-977; genus UBA11549. The sequence continues at coordinate 11,081 of JAJXEL010000044.1, forward strand.
TTCCAAGCGCCTGACGGGAACGCTGCAAATCGGAAATCTGGTTCAGATGAACTGGAAAGCGCGCCTGGAAGAGCATTTGGGAACTGTAAAAGTTGAATTGTTAAACGCTTATTGCGTTCCGGTTTTATCGGATCCTGGACGGCTGACGGCGTTATCTTGTTTATGCGCGATGTGTTCTCTTTTGCCCGAACGCGAAAATGTGGAAGATTTTTTTCAAAAAACGCTGGAACAAATTGCCTTGCTGAGCTTTGACGGCTGGGCGGAACGGTATGCCCGCTGGGAAACGGAACTGCTGAAAATATTGGGGTTCGGACTTGATTTGTCCGCCTGTGCCGCAACGGGAACGACGCGGGATCTGGTCTATGTTTCACCCAAATCAGGGCGGGCCGTCAGCCGCGAAGCCGGCGAACCGTGGCGGGACAAATTACTGCCTCTGCCGGATTTTCTGCGAAACGAAACGTCCGCGCCGCAAAGCGGAGAAGAAATAAAAAAAGCTTTGATTTTAACAGGATTTTTCCTTGAAAATTATGTCCTAAAGACGCTAGACTGCACTATTCCCGCCGTCAGAGGACGACTTGTCGATTATGTGTCCGGACGCGAAACGGTTGATCATCAGGGATTGCAAAATGAGTGAAAATGAACAAATAAAAGAAACCAAAATGGCGGAAGCTCTGGGCGAACGTTACCTGGCGTATGCTATGTCAACGATCGTTTCCCGTTCATTGCCCGACGTGCGCGACGGTCTGAAGCCCGTTCACCGCCGGCTGCTGTATGCAATGAACGCTTTGCATCTGGATCCTGAATCCGGTTTTAAAAAATGCGCCCGCGTCGTAGGCGACGTCCTCGGTAAATATCACCCGCACGGCGACACGGCGGTTTATGAAACAATGGTGCGTCTGGCGCAGGATTTTGCCGTGCGTTACCCTTTGGTCGAAGGGCAGGGGAATTTCGGAAACATTGACGGCGACAGCGCTGCCGCCATGCGTTATACGGAAGCGCGTTTGACCGAAGTCGCCAAAGCCGTTATGGACGGTTTGAACGACGGAACGGTTGATTTCCGCCCGACCTATTCCGGCGAAGATATTGAACCGGTCGTTATGCCGTGCGCTTTTCCCAATTTGCTGGCAAACGGATCGGCCGGGATCGCCGTCGGTATGGCGACAAACGTGCCGCCTCATAACGTCGGGGAAATTGCCGACGCGCTGCAGCTGTTAATTAAAAAACCGGACTGTTCCGTGGCCGATTTGATGAAGTTTGTCCGCGGTCCCGATTTTCCGACGGGCGGCGAGATTGTTGAAAAACCCGAAAGCATCTTAAAAACGTATGAAACCGGGCGCGGCGCCATGCGCGTGCGGGCCAAATGGGAAAAAGACGAATTATCGCACGGTATGTATCAGATTATCGTGACGGAAATTCCCTATATGGTTAAAAAATCAGAGCTGATCAGCAAAATTGCCAAACTTCTATTGGAAAAAAAGCTGCCTTTTCTGGCGGATATCCGCGACGAATCCGATGAAAACGTCCGTATTGTCCTGGAACCGAAAAACCGCAACATTGAACCGGAACAGTTAATGGCTCATTTGTTCCGGCTGACGGATATGCAGGTCAACTTTAACATGAACATGAACGTGCTGGACAAGGACGGCGTTCCGCGCGTTATGGATTTAAAACAGGTATTGCAGGCTTTTCTGGACCACCGTCAGGACGTTTTAATCCGCCGGTCTAAATTCCGTCTGGATAAAATCAATCACAGAATGGAAGTATTGGAAGGTTTTCTGGTCGCTTATTTAAATTTGGACGAAGTTATCCGCATTATCCGCGAAGAAGATGAAGCTAAGCCGGCTTTGATGCAGGCTTTTAGGCTGACGGAAGTTCAGGCGGACGCTATTTTGAATATGCGTTTGCGTTCTTTGCGCAAGCTGGAAGAAATGCAAATCAAAACCGAACATGACGAACTGGCGGCGGAAAAAGAAAAACTGGAAGCTTTGCTGGCAGATGAAGCTTTGCGCTGGAAAGAAATCTCTGCCGAAATTTCTTTGATGAAAAAGAAATTCGGTCAGGCTACAGCTTTGGGAAAACGCCGCACGGTGATTTCCGGCGAACCTGAAGAAATTGATATTCCATTGGAATCTTTGATCGAACGCGAACCGATTACCGTTATTTTATCCGAAAAAGGCTGGATCCGTTCCGTCAAAGGGCATGTCCAGCTGGACGACGACGTTAAATTCAAAGAAGGCGACCGGCTGCAATGCGGGCTGCAGGCGCAGACGACGGATAAAATTCTGATGTTTGCGACCAACGGGCGGTATTATACTTTATCCGGCGACAAACTGCCGCGCGGACGCGGTTTCGGTGAACCGCTGCGTTTGTCGATTGACTTGCCGGAAGAAGACGAAATTATTTCCATGACGATTTATCGGCCCGGCGAAAAAAGGCTGATCGTATCTAAAAAAGGAAAGGGCTTTATCGTTAAAGAAGAAGATTTATTGGCTCAAACGCGCAACGGCAGGATCGTCCTGAATTTGACCGAAGGCGACCGGGCTTATCTGTC
>JAJXEL010000044.1:13641-13971 GCA_021639925.1 Alphaproteobacteria bacterium
TTTGCCCGTTGCCGGCAATACTGTCGCCGTTATCGGGGAAAACCGCAAATTGTTGATTTTTGATTTAAGCGAAATTCCGGAAATGACGCGCGGGCAGGGGGTCTTTATCCAAAAATATCCGGCCGGCGTGACTTTGTCCGACATTAAATTATTCAACAAAGAAGACGGGCTGGCTTATCCCTGCGGCGGCGGCACCAGAATTGAAACAAATCTGGTCGGCTGGACGGGACATCGCGCTCAGATCGGCAAAATGCCGCCTGTCGGGTTCCCGAAAAGCAACAAATTTTCATAGGGCTTAGCCGCGTCGGGATATACCGGTTTGAATAAAGA
>JAJXEL010000044.1:13981-14209 GCA_021639925.1 Alphaproteobacteria bacterium
CGATTAACGTTATTTAATATTTTTATCGGAATCGGCCTCCTGTTTCCTTTGTCCGGGTTGGCTGAAGAAAACAAGTTGGATTTTTTGGAACAGGATATCCGGAAAATCTATTTGTCAAAAAACTGGGATTTATATTTACCAGTAAATACTTGGCATAACCGGGAAATGTATGACAAGAAAAAAACAGATTCCTATAATGAAAAGCCCTGGGGGATCGGGGTCGGGAAG